>JAICUO010000009.1 GCA_025935815.1 Streptosporangiaceae bacterium | reverse complement strand
GAGCATGATCTCATGGTCAAGACTCCCGAAGCAGTCAGATATGTCACCCTCGATAAACCACGCGGTCCCGGTCCAGGTATCACGGACTTCCCGTAGCGCAGTGTGGCACCCGCGCCCTTTCCGTAACCCGTGCGAACGTGGCGAGAACTGCGGCTCGTAGTACGCTTCAAGTAGCATGCGAACTACCTCGCCGACAATCTTATCCCGCCATTCCGGCATGCCGAGGGGACGGAGCTTCCCGTTTTTCTTCGGTATGTAGACCCGGCGCGCCGGGGAAAACCGGTAGCGCTCGGACCGCATAAGCCCGACGATCTGGTTAACTTCCGCCTCTGACATGCCGTCCGCGGTTCCCCCGCCGGCCCCGGGGGTCATCGCCCCTTTGTTAGAGTAAATGTTCCCGTAGGCCGCCAGGTACAGGTCCCTGTTGAACATCTGCCGGTACAACTCATCACATGGCAGTCCCTTCCCGCCACGCTCGCGGAGGACCCTCACTACCACTTCGGCGCTCTGCATTACGCATACCTCGTGCTCCTGCTGGGTCCAGCCACCTGTGCCCCTTCGCCCTGTGGTCCGGCTTTCCCGGTCTCCAGAATTGGCGGGACGCTACCCCCGCGACTACTACGGGCACTCCGTCGCCCCGGGCCGCTCGCGCGCCGGGGTCGATCCCACGTTCACACAGCCGTACGTATCTAGCGTGACTTAGGCGTCCCGTCCGTCTCCTTAAATGCCCTCGCTGGACATCGCTCCTGCGTCCCAGAGGATTGCAGCAAGTACCTCCTAGCCTTGCCGCAGGGACCGGCACCGGTAATCAGGCATTTTGTTTCCGGCGGGCGACCTGATACGCCTTCTGGAGACTGGGATTCAGGCAATTCGGCTTTCGCCATATCACACGGGCCTCCCGGCCCGTAGCCCGAATGCCTCGGCGCCACTGCCGGTTTACTGACATGCTATTTTCGCCGGTTCCATTGCGGGTCCCGGCTAAGCCATCAGGCCCAGGGACACCTCCTCTATTCCCTGCCCGCTTTACGGGCAATACGGCCGTGCGCCTCGTGGCGCACGCAGGTCGAGGTAGGCCATCACCCGCAGCAGGTCGATGTACTCCCTGATGCCCCGGGCGCGGTAGTGCTGGGCGCGGGCCTCCACGTGCCCCCACGCGGCGAGGGCCTCATCGGCGGGCAGCGCATGGCCGGCCAGCGCGCACGCGCCGGATGACTCGCGCCACAGGCGGACGCGCGCCGTCTCCCGTTCGGCCTGCTCACGGCGCCGCCGGGCCCCGTCGGGGTCCACCGTGCACACCGCCCGCTGGACCAGCCGCAGCAGGCCGGCCCAGGTGTTGCAGTCATCGAGGCCGGCCATGATGAGCTCCTGGGCGGCGGTGGCCTTGTCGTCGGGCAGGGCGTCGGTCTCGGTGACGATCATCTTGGCCTGCCCGGGATCGAGCCGGCCGTCGGACAGGGCGCCGCCGATGCGGGGGAGCCGGGCCTCCAGCGACCAGGCCAGGTGCAGCAGCTTGCCCGCGGCGACCAGCGAGGTGCGCAGCTGGGCGGCCACCTCGTGCTGAAGGTCTGGCTCCCACTCCCAGGGCAGGCCCGCCGTCGCCATGCCCTTCTCGGGGACCGCGCGGCGGCGGATCATCTCCCTCGCCACGCCCAGCTTGCGCGCCGCCGCCCAGGACTCCGCCGCCTTCCACCGGCCCATCAGCCCCAGGGCCTCGTCATCGGTCGCGTCCGGGCACCGGTCGTCCGCGCCGGTCAGGTCGCTGAGGACCATCACGTGCCAGGCGTTCGGCCGGGCGCTGTCCCCGCACCGGTGCTGCGCAAAGCCGGCCAGCCGGTCGTCGCGTCGATCGCCGTCAGCGAGGCGTGCGTCAGCGTCGCCCGGCCCCTCGGCCATGAAGTCCACCTTCGCGCACCTCCGCCCAGCTCGCCTGCACTCACACTCATTCGAATTGATAAATTCGATGATATACATCGAATTCTATCACGAAAAGATGCCGCTGACAAGCTATCTGATAACGGAACCCGGAAGTTCCCATAGGCGGTTCTGTGGAGACGCGGCGGTGGCCGGGGACCCGAGTCGGGAGCTGAAAGGGAACCAGGCGTGCCGCCCGTGGCGCGCACCCCTCAGCTGAGGGGTGCGGCCGATCAGTCGCGGCGGGACATGACCCGTAGCTGCAGCATGGCGGCGAAGCGCTGGTCGGGGTCGGTGAGGTCGATGCCGCTGACCTCGGCCAGCCGCCGAAGGCGATAGCGGAAGGTGTTCACGTGCACGAACATGGCCGCCGCGGCCACCGGGATGTCGCCGAAGGCGTCCAGCCACGCGCGCAGCGTGTCGACTAGGTTCGTGCGGTGCTCGGCGTCGTAGCGCAGCAGCCGCGCGACCGCGCCGGTTGGCCGGTCACCGTGGGCGGCGGCCAGGTCGCGCAGCTCCATCAGCAGCGCCTCCGCGTGGACGTCGGACAGGCAGGCGACCCGGCGGTCGCCGGATGATGCTCCGCCCAGCCCGGATGCTCCGCCCAGCAGCACCCGCAGGACCCGGTCGGCGTGCGCGCGCGCCGCCGGCAGCCCGGCCGCGTCGCTGGCCACGTGGCCGATCGCGATCACCGCCTGGCCGCGGCCGCCGATCCGGTCCAGGAAGTCCGCGGCGATCCGGGCCGCGCGCTGCTCCCCGTCGGTCCCCGCGGTGACCGGCAGCAGGCCGTAGGTGACGTCGCCGATGAGCGCGATGGCGCACCGCGGGTGGATCGCGTTCAAGTGCATCGCCAGCCCGTCGCCGAGGCGCTGCCGCTCGGTGGCCAGCGCGGCGCTGGTCGCGGCGGTGCTGGTCCCGGTGGTGCTGGTCCCGCCGATGCTGGTCCCGGTGGCGACGGTCCCGGTGGTGCGGTGCTCGATGAGATCAGGGTGCGCGATCCCGGGGACCGCCAGGGCGAGCACCACGACGGGCTGGTCAGCCAGCCCCAGCCGGCTGACCGCCTCGCCCGCGCCGGTCCCGCCTTCCAGGGCGGTGCTGACCAGGTCGGTGCGCAGCCGGCGGCCAACGTCGGCGCCGGCCCGGATCCGCAGCATGTGCAGGGCGACCAGGCGCGCCGCGTCCCGCATCGCCTGCTCCCGGTCCGGGGTAAGCGGCTCGCGGACCGCGGCCCAGATCGAGCCGAGAACCTCATCCCCGGCCCGGACCGCGACGGCGGCGCGGGGGACGATAAAGTCGGCCAGCCCGCCGGGCGGCTCGATGTAGACCGGCTGGTCGCTGCGGTACAGGTCGCGGAAGACGCCGCGCTCGGTGAGCATGCGGGAGTACCGCTCCGGGACCTGGCGGCCCAGGATCGTCTCCACCCGGGAGCGGTCCGCCTCGTCCTGCCTGCCGGAGAAGGCCAGCACCCGCGAGGACCTGTCCTCGATGGTGACCGGCGCGTCCATCAGGGCCGCGACCGCGTTGGCCACCGCGAACAGGTCACCGGAGGGCAGGCCGCCGAGCGTCTCGGGGCCGTCGTCGCCGACATCGCCCTCGGCCAGCAGGGACCGCAGCAGCGCGGCGAGCTGCGTCCAGGACGCGCCGCGGGTCAGGCCGAGCAGCGGCACGCCCGAGGCGGCGACCGCGTCGAGCACCGGCTGGGGAGCCGCGACGGGCAGCCGCAGCACCAGGCCCGTGGCCTCGTGGCGGCCCAGGGTCCGCAGCAGCGCGGCGACCTCGGCCGGCTCGCGCACCCCGACGCCGAGGACGAGCGCGTGGCGCGGCAGCGCCGGCTCATCCACCGGGTCATGGATCACCACGCCGCCGATCTGGGCCGCGGGCGGGTCGCCGGCGACAAGCTCCAGCAGCGTGACGCCCAGGTCATCCAGGACCCGGCGCAAGCTAGCTTGCGGGCGCATGCTCACCCGCCGAAGCTACCGCGTATTTCTCGCTTACGCTGGCACCCACTCGACTGACGTCGTGACCTCAGCTAGCCGGCCGGGCAGCGGCGCCAGCCCGAGCCCGGGCCCGGTGGGCACGTCCAGGTGGCCGTCGCGGAGCTGGAACGGAGCCGTGATGTCGGACCGGTAGTAGCGGTCGGAGGCCGAGGTGTCGCCGGGCAGCGTGAAGCCGGGTAGCGCGGCGAGCGCCACGTTCGCGGCCCGCCCCAGGCCGGTCTCCAGCATGCCGCCGCACCAGACCGCTATCCCGTGCGCGGCGGCCACGTCGTGGATCCGGCGGGCCTCCAGGTAGCCGCCGACCCGGCCCGGCTTGATGTTGATGACCTGGCAGGCGCCGAGCGTGATCGCCGCGGCGGCGGTCCGCGCCGAGGTGATCGACTCATCCAGGCAGACCGGCGTGCGCACCACCTTTGCCAGCTCCGCGTGCCCGAGCACGTCCTCCTCGGGCAGCGGCTGCTCCATCAGCAGCAGGCCGAACTCATCCAGCTTGGCCAGGTGCCGCGCGTCGGCCAGGGTGTAGGCGGTGTTCGCGTCGACCTGCAGCAGGATGTCGCCGCCGAACCGGTCGCGCACCGCCCGGACCGGCTCGACGTCCCAGCCGGGCTCGATCTTGAGCTTGATCCGGACGTAGCCGGCCTCCAGGTAGCCGGCGACCGCGTCGAGAAGCTCGCCGATCGAGTTCATGATGCCGACCGACACCCCGCAGGGGACGCGGTCGCGGGTCGCGCCCAGCTCCCGGGCCCAGGAGCGGCCCGCCAGGCGCAACTCGGCGTCCAAGACGGCCATCTCCAGGGCGGCCTTGGCCATCCAGTGGCCCTTGAACGGCTCCAGGGCGGCGCCGACCCGCGCGCCGTCGAGGTCGGCGACGCTGGCGAGCTTGGGGATCAGGAAACGGCGGAGCACGTCGGCGGCGGCGTCCACGTACTCCGAGGAATACAGCGGGTCGGACATCGCCACGCACTCGCCCCAGCCCTCGGCCTCCCCCGATGATCCTCCGCTGGCGACCGCGCGCAGCAGCAGGATGTCGCGGGCCGTCTCGGTGCCGAACGACGTCCGGAACGGCGCCACCAGCGGCATCTGGATCCGGCGGAGTTCCACCCCGGCTAGCTTCATCGTGAGCCTCCTTCGATCACGTACCATCCGGCCCGGTCGAAGCCGGTAACCCGGCCGCCCGCGGCCATGAGCTCGCCCAGCGTGTCCCGGACCGCGGACCGCCAGGCGGCGGCGGCGCCGGGGTCGCTGGCCCGCAGCCGCTCGACGTCGGGCGGGATGGCCACCAGCACCGTAGTGGCCGGCGATCCCGATCGCCCGGAAGACAGCGCCGGGTACCCGTCGGCGGCGACCGTCACCGCCACGCGGGCCCCGGCGGCGATCAGCGCCTGCGCGCTGGCCGGGCTGGGCTTCCCCGCGCACGCCGCCGCGACGCGGGGGGCGCGCAGGTCCCAGCTGACCAGCACCCGGTCGGTGTCGCCGCCGGAGTTGATCTGGTCCTGCATGCCGCCGTAGAAGTTCGGCAGGTACTCGGCGGCCCGGGCGCCGAGCTTGACCAGGTTGAAGTAGGCGTTGCGGCGGATCAGCGGGTCGTAGGTCCAGGCGATCTCGGTGGCGTCGTGCTCCAGCGCCCAGGCCCGCTGGTGCACCTTCAGCGCGAAGCCGACGCTGCGCCCCAGCCCGGCCGCGGACACGCCGGCGATGTGACTGTGCAGCGACGCGTGCGACGGCGGGCCGAAGAACCCGACGCACGCCCCCACGAGCTGCCCGCCGTCGGTGTCGTAGGCGCCGGTGATGTAGTTGCCGGCCTTGCGCAGCGCCTTCATGAGCTCGGCGCTGATCGGCTGGGTTCCCGGCTCGGGGTGCCAGATCTCGTCGAACACGGCGACGGCGGCCTCCAGGTCCTCAATGCTGTCAAGCTCGCGGATGCTCACCCTCGCGGCGTCGGCGGCTCGCCGGGCGGCTTCCTCCGCCGGAAAGAGGTCCGTGATGATATCCGGGGTCATGAAGCCTCATTCAACAGGTCGTGGATCAGTGCGGCCAGCAGCGCCGCCCGCCCAGGCAGCTCCGCGACCAGGACATGCTCATGGTCGGCATGCGCCCCGCCGCCCACCGCGCCCAGGCCGTCAAGGGTGGGGGTGCCGACCCCGGCGGTGAAGTTGCCGTCGGAGGCCCCGCCGACCGCGGCCTGCTCCAGCGGCGGCAGCCGCAGCCGGGCGGCCAGCGCGCACGCGCGGTCGAACAGCGCCGCCGAGGACGACCGGGACAGCGCCGGGCGGTTCGGGCCGCCGGTCACCTCTAGCCGCGCGCCGGGGGTCGCCGGGGCCAGCGCGCGCATCGCGGCGTCCACCCGGGCTTGCTCGGCGTCGTCCCAGACGCGCACGTCCACGTCGAACGCCCCGTCGTCGGGCACCGTGTTGAAGGTGCGGCCCGCCGCGAGCACCGTCGGGGTCACCGTGGTGCCGCGCCCGGCATCGGCGATGCCGGCCACCGCCAGCACCTGGCAGGCCAGCTCGACGGTCGCGTTCACGCCGCGCTCGGGCTCCAGGCCGGCGTGCGCGGCACGGCCAAGCGCCCGGACCCGGTACAGCGACGTGCCCTTGCGGGCGGTCTTGACCGCGCCGCCGTCGGCGGACGCCTCCAGCACCAGGGCCGCGCGGCAGCCGGCCGCCTCGGCCTCGATCAGCTCGCGGGAGGTCCGCGAGCCGACCTCCTCATCGCCGGTCACCAAGATGGTCACCCCGCACGGGCGCAGCTGGGCCGCCGCGTGCAGCGCGAGAACCAGCCCGGTCTTCATGTCAAAGCAGCCGGGGCCGCGCAGCACGCCGTCATCGACGGAAAACGGATGGGTTGCCAGCGACCCGATTGGCCACACAGTGTCATGGTGCGCGAGCAGCAGCACCCGCGGCAATCCCTCGTCCCGCGAGGCGTCGCCGAGCCGCCAGCGCAAGTGCGTCCGCCCGTCGATCACGATCCGCTCCGGCGCCGATCCCACCAGCCGCGCGCCGACCCCGGCGACCACGTCGGCGCTGGCGGCCACCGCGGCCAGGTCCGCCGACGGCGACTCGCAGCGCACCAGCTCCTCGATGTCGGCCAGGATCCGCGGCAGCCGCTCCGCCATGGCGGCGGGCAGGCTGGTCAGGTCCATTTGTCAGCTCACCTTCGGGGTCGCGCGCGCGCCGAAGTGGACGTACTTCTCACCGGTGGCCAGCGAGTAAAAGGTGACCGGGATCCAGGTCTGCGCCTCGGGCTCGCGGACCACGAACAGGTCCGGCGCCACCGCGACCATCGGGTACTGCGAGACCGGGTCGGGAGTGAGCTCCGCGAGCGGGCCCAGGACCGTGGTGCGCAGCACCGGCCCGTCCGGGCCGGCCTCGACCTCCATCCGGACACTCGCCCGCTCGTAGGTGCCCAGGTGCGGCGTGATGTCGGACTCGACCGGCCGCGCCGGAGGCTCGATCGGGGCCGGCATCGTGACCCCGGCCAGCTCGGCGACGATCTCGCTGTACAGGTCCTGGTACAGGTCACGGGGGTTGCCGCCGTTGGTCAGCAGCGTGACGGCCAGCCCCGCCCCGGCGACCTCAGCGTCCGGCAAGACGCGCAGGAACGCGGCCTGCCCGATGGTGTTGCCGTCGTGGCCGACCAGCCGCCGCCCGCCCCAGCCGAACCGGATCCAGCCGATGCCCCACGAGTCGCCCAGGACGAACTTGTCGGGCAGGTCGGCCTGGTGCTCGGTCATGGCCCGGGCGGCGGCCGCGCTGAGCACCTGGGTGCCGTCGGCGGCCTTCCCGCCGGTCAGGTGCATCCGCGCGAACGCGAGCACGTCGGCGGGGGTAGAGCAGATCAGCCCGGCCGGGCCGACCGAGCGCGGCAGCGTCCAGACCGGGGCGACGCGCCGCTGCCCGGCCACGTCCACGTGCCCGACCGCCGCGCGGAACAGCAGAGCCTCCTCCGGCAGCGTCACCGTGCGGGCCAGGCCTAGCGGGGTGAAGATCCGCTGGCGCAGCGCAGCATCCCAGGTGCCGCCGGTGATCTTCTCGATCACCCGGCCAGCCAGCGAGAACCCGGAGTTGCAGTAGGACCAGGTCGCGCCGAGCGGGTGGTTTTGCTTCACCTCGGCCAGCAACGCTACGTACCTTTCCAGGCATTCATCACCGCGCCCGGTGTCGGTGAACACGTCCCCGTCGATGCCGCTGGTGTGCGTCAGCAGGTGCCGCATCGTCACCGTCTTGGCGACGTCGGCGTCGGCGAGCTCCAGCTCGGGCAGGTAGTCGGCGACCGGCGAGTCCAGGTCCAGCAGCCCGTCATCGACGAGCTGCATGGCCAGCGTCGCGGTCCACACCTTGGAGACCGAGCCGATCTGCCACACCGAGTCGGTGGTCGCCTCAATTCCGGCGTCGGCGTTCAGCAGCCCGCAGGCGGCCTCGACGAGCTCGTCCTCGCGTCCGGGCCGCAGGCGCAAGATGCCCAGCGCGGCCCCGGGGACGTTGTGGCGTTCGGCGAGGGCGGCCAGCCGCCGCCGCCAGTGCGCGGCGTCGATCGGGCGCGGCGTGCCCGCGGCGTGTTCCTCGACCCAGTCCACGACCCGCTGGTTCCAGTCGGCGCGCTGCGCGGCCGGGCCGGACAAGATGAACAGGTGCGACGCGCCCGGATAGAGCACGAGCTGGGCGGGGACGCCGCGCTCGCGCAGCGCCGTGTGCCACTGCTGCGCCTGCCCGGCCGGGCAGGTCGCGTCGTCGGCGCCGTGCAGGATCAGCGTCGGCGTGCGCACCTGGTCCACGTGGGTCAGCGGGGACATCGCGGCGAACCGCTCGCGGTCGCCGGCCGCCCACCACTGGCCGCCCAGCTCCCGGGCGGCCAGCGCGTGCCCTTGGTCGGAGGTGCCGGCCATGCTGGTCAAGTCGGTGGCCACGCCGCCGGGCACCGCCGCCGCGAACCGGTCATCCCGGCTGGTCAGGTAGCAGGTCATG
This sequence comes from Streptosporangiaceae bacterium, assembly GCA_025935815.1. GTDB lineage: Bacteria > Actinomycetota > Actinomycetes > Streptosporangiales > Streptosporangiaceae > Trebonia. Next base: position 23,570 of record JAICUO010000009.1, on the reverse strand, counting down.
TAGCCGCCGTAGCTGTAGCCGGTCACCGCCAGCCGGCCCGGGTCGGCGATGCCCTCCGCGACGAGCGCGTCGACCGGCTCCAGGAGGTCCTTCGCGTCAACGTCGCCCCACCGGCCGATTGCGCCATTGAAGAACGCCTCGCCGTAGCCGTCGCTGGCCCGCGGGTTCAGCAGCAAGACGGTCCAGCCGCGGGCCGCGAGCTCCTGGTGGTACAGGTGAACTGGGTCGGCCGCGCCGTTCCACGCGTTGTGCGGCCCGCCGTGGATGTCCAGCAGCAGCGGGCCCGGCTCGCTGGCGGCCGGGTCGCGGACCAGCCAGCCGTGCACGGTGGTCCCGTCGGAGATCGTGAACTCCCGCTCCTGCCGCCCGAACAGCGTGACGCCGGCCTGGCTAGCGCCATGGTCGGTGAGCACGGTCTCGGTGCCCGTCGCGAGGTCGACCGCGACGACCTCGCCGTAGCTGGCCGGCGTGGCTAGCACGACCACGGCGGTGTTCCCGCCGCCGGCCACCGACAGCCCGGATACCACCCGGCCCGGGCCCGCGATGACCGGGCCGGGGACGCCAGCGCCATCGGCGGGCGCCGAGTAAAGATGCGTGCACCCGCGGTCCCGCACGCAGAACAGCACTGTCTCGCCGTCGGCGCCCAGCTGCGGCGGCCCGCCCGGGTACCCGGGTCCGCCTGGCATCACGTTGCGGTCCAGGGCCGCGGCGATGTTGGTGGCGACACTGCTGGCCACCGGGGCACCGGCTGGCGAGGTGCCGGCTGGCATCAGGGGAACGCGCAGCAGCCCGGTGTGCCCGACGGGGGCACCGGTCATGCCGGCGACGAGCAGCGCCGTTCCGTCGGCGGTCCAGGTGAGCGGGCCGCCGGTGCCGGCCGGCAGGGCCGCCAGCTCGGGCCGCGCGTCCTGGCGGTCGACGTCGATCACGTACACGGGCGCCCGGTAATCCAGGTCGGCGTCCGGTGCCGTCGCCGCGCTGAAGGCCAGCCGCGCGGAGTCGGGAGACCAGGCCGGCGACCCGGCGTGCCAGTCGCCGGAGGTGACCTGGCGGACCTCACGGGACGCCACGTCCAGCACGTGCAGGTGGGTGCGGATCGCGCCGATCAGCCCGGCCCCGTCGGCCTGGTAGTCCAGCCGGTCGGCGACCACCGGGGCCTTGGCCCGCGCGCCGCGATCAAGGCCTTCGGCGTCAGCCGGCGCGCCGAACGCGATCATGGTCCCGTCCGGGGACCACGCCGGCGCGCCCGCGCCCAGCGGCAGCGTCGTCAGCGGCGCGGGCTCGCCACCGTCCATCGGCAGCAGCCAGAGCTGCGCCGGACCGTCGCCGGCGTTCTCAGCGGCACTGCGCAAGAACGCGACCGACGTCCCGTCCGGCGACCAGGCGGGGGCGGCGTCGGCCCGGCCGCGCGTCAGCGGCCGGGCACTGCCCCCCGCCGCGCCCGCGGTCACCGCGACCCGCCACAGGGACCGCACGGTGTCGCCGGTCGCCTCATCGGTCGTCGCGAGCACGTAGACGACCGCGCGGCCGTCGGGGGACAGCGCCGGCTGCTCGGGCAGCGCGAAGGTCGTCAGGTCAGCGATGCGCTGGCGTCGGGTCACGGCTCACTCCTTGTCAACGTACGTCAGTCCTCGGCTGTCAGTACCGAGCCGGGCCGGGGCACGGCGGCGAGCAGCTCACGGGTGTATTCATGCCCAGGAGCGGCGAGCACCCGCTCGGCCGGGCCGCACTCCACGATTTGCCCCGCCCGCATCACCGCGACCACGTCGCTGACGTAGCGCACGACGGCGAGGTTGTGCGAGATGAACAGCATGGACAGGCGCAGCTCCCGCTGCAGGTCGCGGACCACGTTGAGCACCGCGCCCTGCGTCGACACGTCCAGCGCGGAGGTGATCTCATCGGCGATGATCACCTGCGGCCGCCCGGCCAGGGCTCGCGCCAGCGCGACCCGCTGCCGCTGCCCGCCCGACAGCCGCGCGGGATAGCTGTCGACCACCCCATCGGGGAGCCCGACCAGCCCCGCCAGGCGGCTGGCTTCTGCCCGCCGGGATGCTCCGCCCGCCCGGCCGCCGGGGAAGCCCCGCGGGATGGCCTCGGCGACCGACTCCCCGACGGTCATCCGGGGATCCAGCGACGCGAACGGGTCCTGGAACACCATCTGTACCGGGCGCCGCCCGTGCCGGGGCACCGGCCGGCCGTCGGCCAGCACCCGGCCGGCCGTCAGCGGGGCCAGTCCCACGGCCGCGCGGGCCAGCGTTGACTTGCCCGACCCGGACTCGCCCACCAGCCCGACCACCGTGCCCGAGGGCACCACCAGGTCAACGTCGTCCACCGCCACGTGGCCGTGCCGGCGGGAGCCGAACCGGACGGTAGCGCCCTCAAAGCGCAGTTCGCTCACGTCGTCTCCCGCGCGTCGGCCGGCGTGGCCGGGGTGGTGGGTGAGGCGGGCGCGGCAGCGGCGCCGGAAAGCAAGGTGATCGGCGCCGGCGCGGCCTGGGGGTGCCAGCAGGCGACCTGATGACCGTCCCCCGCTGTGGCCAGCACCGGGTCGGCGGCGCGGCACTGGTCGTCGGCGAAGGCGCAGCGGGGCGCGAACGCGCAGCCGGGCCGCACGTCGGCGGGGTCGGCCGGGCGGCCGGGCACCACCGCCAGCGGCTGCTCACGGTCGGTCTCCATCGACGGGACGGCGGCCAGCAGCGCCCGCGTGTACGGGTGCCGCGCGCTGGCCGCCAGCGCCGCCGACGGCAGGCTCTCCACGATCCGTCCCGCGTACATGACCAGCACCCGGTCGCAGACCTGCCCGACGACCGTGATGTCGTGGCTGATGAACAGCAGCGCGAGATCATCGGCGGCCTGGATGGACTTGATCAGCCGCAGCACCTGCCGCTGCACGGTCACGTCCAGCGCCGTCGTCGGCTCGTCGGCGATCACCAGCGCGGGGCTGCCCATGACCGCCATGCCGATCATCGCCCGCTGCCGCATGCCGCCCGACAGCTCATGGGGGAACTGGCGGTAGCGCCGCTCCGGACCCGGGATGCGCACCGCGCGCAGCCGGTCCACCGCCCGCGCGGCGGCCTGCCGACGAGTCATCCCCTGGTGCTGGGTGGCGACCTCGGCGAGTTGCCCGCCCACCTGCCGGACCGGGTTGAACGAGGTCATCGGGTCCTGGAACACCATCCCCAGCGACGTGCCGAGGAAATGACGATCCACCCCCCGTGGCCGCGTGCCCGATACCCTTGCCTTTCCATCGGGCGCGCCCCGGGGGGTACGGGGGGATACTCCGTTCGTCCCCCCGGGAGATAGCGGCAGCAGGTCGTGGCCGAGCAGCCGGACCTGGTCGGCGGTGATGGCGGCGGGGGGCTCCAGCAGCCGGGCGATGGCCAGCGCGGTCAGGCTCTTGCCCGACCCGGACTCGCCGACGACGCCGACCGCCTCGCCCCGGCGCAGGGTGAGGCTGACGCCGCGCACGGGGTGCACCCCGCCGGGGAAGCTGACCCGCAGGTCGCGGACGGAAAGGACGCAGTCGTCAGGTTCCGTTGGGCTGAACGGAGGGGCCGTTGACGGCGTTGATCCGGGGGATGCCGCGGCCCGCGCGCGCCGGGCGCCGCGCCCGGTCCGGGCGGCGCGCACGATCGCGCCCCCGGCCAGCTCGGGGACGCCGAGCGCGCGGGCCATCGCCTCGCCGAACAAGTTGAAGGCCAGGCCAGCCAGGATGACGGCGATGCCGGGGGCCAGCGCGGCGACCGGGTGGACGTAGATGCCGTTGAGGCCGTCGTACAGCAGCTTGCCCCAGTCATACGACGGCGCCTGGACGCCCAGGCCGAGAAACGACAGGCCCGCGAAGGACAGCAGCGCGTCGCCCGCCGAGATGGTGGCGTTGACGATGAGGGTCTCGCCGATGTTCGGCAGGACGTGGCGGGTCAGCAGCCGCACGCGGCTTACCCCCGCGATGCGGGCCGCGGCGATGTAATCCAGGCCCGCCACGGAGGCCGACAGCGTCCTGGTCAGCCGGGCGAACGTCGGGGCGGACGCGAAGCCGATGGCCAGCAGCGCGCCGCGCGCCCCGACGCCGAAGATCACCGCGAAGAACAGCGCCAGCAGCAGCGCCGGGAACGCCACCGCGATGTTCACCACGGCGGTGATGACCCGGCCGGCGCGGCGGCCGAGCACCAGCGGCGCCGTGCCGAGCAGCAGCCCGGTGCCCACGCCGATCGCGGTGGCGGCCAGCGCCAGCGCCGCCGTCAGCCGGGTCGCCACCAGCACCTGGAAGAAGACATCCTGGCCGAGGTTGTTGGTGCCCGCCCAGTGCGCGGGCGAGGGGCCCCGCAAGATCGCGGACGTGTCGAAGGCGTTCGCCGTCCCCGTCCACAGCACCGGGGCGAGGACGGCGATCAGCGCCATCACCGCCAGCAGCGCCGCCGCGCAGGCGCCAAGGGGCGTGCGGAGGGACCTGCCCCAGTGTCGCCCGGGGGGACGAACCGAGTATCCCCCCGTGCCCCCCGGTGCGCGCCCAATCGAAGAGCGCGATCGCGCTGGGCGCGCCCGACGGGCGACAGTCCGCATCATGCCTCCCGAATTGTCGAGCGCGGGTCCAGTAGCGCCAGCGTGACGTCGACGGCGAGGTTCACCAGCAGCACGCCGGTCCCGTACACGAGCACGATCCCCTGCACGACGGGATAGTCCTTGCTGATGATCGAGGCCACCATGGTCTGGCCGAGGCCCGGCCACGCGAAGACGTTCTCGATCAGCACCGTCCCGGCGACCAGCCCGGCCAGCAGCAGGCCGCACACCGTGATCGTCGCGGTCAGCGCGTTCGGCAGGACGTGCCCGAGGTACAGCCGCGCGCTTGGCAGCCGCTTGGCGCGGGCGGTGCGCACGTAGTCGGCCTGCAGCGCGGCGAGGACCTCCAGGCGCAGGATGCGGGCCAAGATCACCGCAGGGCCGATCGCCAGCGACAAGACCGGCAGCGCGTAGGAGGAAAAGCCGCCCTGCAGCGCCACCGGCGTCCACCCCAGCTGCACGCTGAACACGTCGATCAGGCCGAACGCGAGCAGGAAGCCCGGGATCGCCCCGAGGACCACCGCGACCGCGGTGAACGACAGCTCCGCGCCGCGCCGCCGGCCGCCCCGGGTCAGCACGCCCATGGTCAGGCCGAGCGGGATCGCGACGATGATGGCGACCCCGAACGCGTACCCGGCCAGCTCCAGCGTGGCGGGCAGCCGCTGGCCGATCGTCTGGGCGACCGGCAGCCCGGAGGTGATCGAGTCGCCCATCTTGCCGGACAGCAGGTCGCGCAGGTAGTGGACGTACTGCAGCCACAGCGGGTCGTTCAGGCCGAGCGCGGCGCGGCGGGCGTTGACCACGCCCTGGCTCGCGTCGAGCCCCAGCGCCGCCCGGACCGGGTCCCCGGGCACCAGGTGGATCATGAGGAAGGACGCGGTGACCAGGACGAGGACCGAGATGAGGAGTTGTCCCAGGCGGCGGGCCGCGAACCGTGACCACGGGCTGGCCGCCGCCGCGATGAGCGAGTCAAGCCCGCCGCTGGGGGCCGGTCGCTCAGGCGCACCGTCATCGCCGCCGGTTTCACCCAACGCCGCCGGGGACATGGCCCGGGGGGTACGGGGGGTCGCGCCCCCGGGAGGTAGAGCCATTAGTCGATTATCTCCGCGGGATGTGGATTACCGGAGGGCCTAGCCCAGCATCTTGACCGTGGTCGGGAGCAGGCTGCCCTGGCTGAGCGAGAACGTCGCCCCGCGCCCGAACCACGGCACCGTCGAGTCGACGAACGGCACCAGGTCAAGGTTCTTGAACAGCGCGGTCTCGGCGGCGTTCCAGCTCGGGCAGCCGGCCGTCCCGGCGGTCGCGGACGCCTTGGCGACGTCGGCTGAGTAGGCGGCGTTGCTGATGAAGGCGAAGTTGGTGCCCTTCGGCGGCGTCGCGCCGGACACGAACGGGATCACCTGGCTGGGCAGCGTCAAGCCGAGCGGGATGAACCCGGCGCCCCATGCGGCCTGCCCGCCGACGATGTCGGTGGACAGCTCAGGGTCGGTGATGGGCTTGAGCGTGACCTGGACGCCGAGCGCCGACCACGCCTTCTGCGCGAACTGCGCGCCGGCCGCGGACCCGCTGCCGATGCTGGTCGGGTAGTACAAGGCGATCGCGAGCTGGGTGCCGCCCTTGGCCAAGACGCCGTCCGGGCCGGCCTTCCAGCCCGCCGCGGCCAGGCCCGCCTTCGCCGCCGTCAGGTCATAGCCGGGCAGGCTGGACCCGACCGTGTTGCCCTTGCACGGGCTCAGCCCCGGGGCGACCAGGCCGGTCGCCGGGCTGCCGCTGCCGCTGGAGAATACCTGGGCGAGCTGGTCAAGCTGGAGCGCCTGGGTCAGCGCGGTGCGCACCGCGAGGTCGGCGCCCGGCATGCCCTTCTTCTCGTTGAACCACAGCTCGCCGTAGGGCGCCACGATGTCCTGCTCATTCAGCTTCAGCGCCTTCAGCCGGGCGGTGTCCGGGCCGAGGACCTCGGCGATGTTCGCCTGGCCGGACTGGAGCAAGTTCGCCGCGGTGGTCATGTTGTTGACCACCTTGAGGATGACCTGCGCGGGCGTCCCCTGCGCGGTGGCGCTGGCCCCGCCCGGGCCCCACGTGTAGTCCTTGCGCAGCGTCAGCGTGTACGACGAGCCGGGCACCGCCGAGGTCAGCGAGTACAGGCCGGTGCCGCTGGCGCCGTTCTTCAGCGTGGAGCGGTCCTTCATCCCGGCGCCGCAGACGATCTGCGTCTGGCCGACGTTGCGGACGAGGAACGCGTCGGGAACGGGGGACTTCACCGTTACCACGCCGGTGGAGTCATCGGCGGTCGCGGTCGCGGTCGGCGGCACCCAGATGCCGATCTTGGGGGAGGCGTTCTTCGGGTTGCCGATGAAGTTGATGTTCGCCGCCACGTCGCTCGCGGTCAGCGGCGAGCCGTCGGAGCAGGTGACGCCCTTCTTCACGGTGAACGTGGCGCTGGTCGTGTCGCCGGTCCAGGAGGTGGCCAGGCCGGAGACCAGGGTGCCGTCCGGCTGGATGTTGACCAGCGGGTCGTACAGGAAGTAGTCGGCCTGGATCGCCACCGACAGGGCCGTGAGGTCCGGGTCCAGGGTGCCCGGGTCCGACGGCAGCGTCATCGTCAGCGTCTTGCCGTTGGCGTACTGCTGGCCGCCGGAGGCTCCGTTGCTCGAGGTACTGCCCGGGGTTCGGTTCGTGGTGCTGGCGCCGCCGCTGCAGGCGGCGACGGCGAGCGCGGCCACGGTGCACGCCGCCGCGCTGGTCAGGACTCTTCTCAACTCATGCCTCCGCTTGGGCAATCAGCCGCTGGGTGAATAAGCCGGCGCGCCGGATGGCCCGGCCGCTGTGGATGAACAGGGCGCGGCCGCTGCCGTCATCGCCGGTGAAGACCTGCGGGATGTGGATTCCGTACTTGGGCTCGACCGGGATCAGGGTGTCCCCGGTGAGGTGGACGAGCTCGGTCTTCTCGGACTGGCCGACGAGCTCGGCGAGCTCGCCCAGCGGCTTGTCCTCCATCCAGATCCGGCCGTCCTCATCCTGGGTGACGGTGGACTGGCTGACCGAGTTCGCGTAGGTGCCGACGTACCGGGCCGCGTCAACGTGCTCCGGGTGCTCCGGCGGTGCGGGGAACTCATTGAGGTGGATGCCCGTCAGCTCGGACAGCAGGTGGTCGAAGACCTCCCGGTAGACCGCGATCGGGTTCCCGCCATTGGTGAGCAAGGCGATGGCGACGTCGTGGCCCGGCACGATCCGCAGGAACGCGTTCTGGCCGATGGTGCCGCCGTCGTGGCCGAAGACCGTGCCGCTGGGCCAGTGGAACAGCTCCCAGCCCAGTCCCCAGTGCGTGCCCATCAGGCCCAGGGGAGGCACGTCGACCTGCGTTTCCCGCATGGCGGCGACGCTGGCCTCGCTGAGCACCCGGGTCCCGTCGGCGGCGACGCCGCCGGCCAGGTGCATGACCGCGAAGGCGAGCAGGTCGCGGGGGCGCATCGCCAGCGCCGCGCCGGCCGGGGCGTTGGACTTCACCAGCGACCAGACGGGCGCCGGGGCCGGGTACGCGTCCGGGTCGGCCGGGTCGCCCGGCAGGTGCCCGACGGCGGCCCGGAACAAGATCGCCGACGCGGCGTCGGTCGCCGCGTGCGCCAGCCCCAGCGGGGCGAACAGGTGCTCGCGCAGCGCCTGGTCGAACGGCTTGCCGCGCAGCACCTCGACGAGCCGGCCCAGCACGCAGTACCCGGCGTTGTTGTAGGAGAACATCTGGCCGGGCGGGAACAGCTGCGGGTCGGTTGCCAGGGTCGCGACGTACTTCTCGACGCAGTCGTCGTTGTTGCCGGTGTCGGTGAAGATGTCGCCTTCGAACCCGGCCTGGTGCGACAGCAGCTGCCGGGTCGTGATCGCCTGCGCCGCCGCCTCGTCGGCGAGCGTGAACTCCGGCAGGTAGCCGCGCAGCGGCTTGTCGATGTCGAGCAGGCCCTCGTCGACGAGCTGCATGACCAGCGTCGCGGTCCAGGTCTTGGTGATCGAGCCGACCTGGAACACCGAGTCGGTGGTGGCCTCGACTCCGGTGGCGTGGCTGAGCACGCCGAAGGCGTAGTCGATGACCTGGCCGCCGGCGTACACGCCGATCGCGGCTCCGGGGACCTTGTGCTCGGTGATGAGCTCGGGCAGGCGCTTGGCGATCCAGCCGCCGATCTCGTCCAGTTGGGGCATGCGCCGACGATAGGTCCTGTATTGTCCCAGGTATTCGTCCTCCTCCACGAATCAGGGGTGCGCTGTTGGTTCTCCGGGACGAAGGCGCCAGGCTGCGGCGGTCGGCTAATGATCATGCGACAAGTCGCGGGCGGGGCGCTTACGGGCGCGCCCAGTGCGCGCGGCGGCCTGGCTGACGGCTCTTTAACCAGGTGGCAGCGGCGCACTACGGTGGGCCGCATGCACTTTGACTCGGTCACGATGGAGTTCTGCGAGGCCATGCGGAACGCTTCCCGGCATATACCGACCGGGCACCCGGATTACGCGAAGGTATCGGCCGCCGCCCGGCGGACGCTGTTCAACGTGCTCGGCACCGCGATCAGCGCGGCCGGCTCCGACGCGGTGACCATCGTGCGCGGTGCCGGCGGGCAGGGTGTGGGCGGGCAGGGGCCAGGCGGGCAGGGGGCCGGGGACGACGAGGCCGCGACGGCTGAGCGCGGGGTCATCCCCGGGCTGGCCGGGACCGCCGGCCCGTACTGGGCGGCGCTGGCCACCGGCACCGCTGCGCACCTGGACGACTTCGACGACACGCACCTGGCGACGGTCATCCACCCGGGCGCGTCGATCCTCGCCACGGTCCTGGCCTCGGCACTGGTCACCCCCGCGGTCCCCGGGGCCGGCCACGCCAGCGTCTCCGGGGACGTGTTCCTGGGGGCGTTCGCCGCCGGGTGCGAGGCGCAGCTGCGGATCGGGAACGCGATCTCGCCCGCTCACTACGACCACGGCTGGCACATCACCGGGACCTGCGGGGTCTTCGGCGCCGCGGTGGCGGAGTCGGCGCTGCTCGGCCTGGGCACCGGCCAGATGGCCAGCGCGTTGTCGCTGGCGGCGGTGATGACGGTCGGGCACCGGGAGGCGTTCGGCTCGATGACCAAGCCGCTGCACGCGGGCAAGGCGGCGGCCAACGGCATCCTGGCCGCCCGCCTGGCCAGCGCGGGCCTGTCCGGTCCGGCCGACCCGCTCGGTCCCGGCGGCGTGCTCGACGTGCTGGCCGGGGGCGCGGAGCACGTCGACCGCTCCGCCCTGCTGGGGGCGTCCGCGGGTGGCCACGACTGGGAACTGGAGCTGAACACCTTCAAGACCTATCCCTGCGGGGTGGTCGCCCACCCCGCGATGGACGCCGCGATCGAGGCGTTCGCGCGGATCCCGGGCTCGCCAGCGATCACCGGCGTCACGGTCACCTGTAACCCCCTCGTCCTGGAGCTGATGGGCCTGGTGCACCCGGACAGCGGGCTGGGCGCCCGGTTCAGCGCCCGGCACGGCATCGCCGCCGGGCTGCGCTACGGCCAGGCCGGGCTGGCCGAGTTCAGCGACGCGGTCGCGACCGACCCGGAGATGGCCCGGCTGCGGGACCTGATCTCGCTCAATCCCGACCCGGGGTGCCCCCGCGACGCGGCGGTGGTGCGAGTCACGCTCGCGGCGGCCGAGCCGGTCGAGGTCCGCGTGGCGCACACCCGCGGCAGCACCGCCCGGCCGCTCACCGACGCGGACCTCCTCGACAAGGTGGACCAGCTGGTGGCGCCGGTCCTGGGGCCGTCCGCGGCGGCGCGGATCCGGGACGCGGTCAACGCGCCGCCGGGCATGTCCTACGTCATGGACCTGCTGGCCGCCGCCCGCCCGGAGCCGGAGCCAGAGCCGGAGCCGGAGCCAGAGGCGGGGCCGGGGCCGGGTGCCGCGGTGTCCGGGACCGCCCGCGCCGGGGCGGCCTCCGCTGTCTTCGCGGACGCTCCCGCCCCCGCCCCGGCGGACCCGCCCGCCGCGGCGGACGCCGCAGCGACCACCGACGCGGTCCTCGCGCTGGCGCTCGCGCCGCCCGCCCTGGCCGATGAGATGCTGGTCGCCGATCGGGCCACGGGCACCGCCAAGGACGCCCTTTCCCTCTTCAACGACGCGGTGACCGCCGGCGAGCGGGCCCGGGTGCCGCAGGCCGTCGAGTGGGCCGCCCGCAGGGGCGTCCTGCCCGGTGGCCACGGGCTCACCGCGTTCGTCCGCGCGGTGGCCGCGCTGGCGGGGTCGGCCGACGTCGACGCCGGTACCGCGGTGGTCTGCGCGGCGGCGACGGCCCGGGGGGAGAACTGCGCCGAGGCCGTCGCCGTCGGCGCTGCGGTGTCCGACCTGGTGGCCGCGGGCTTGCCGGATGCCCGCGCGCAAGGCTGGTCAGCCGAGGTGATCGCCGCCGTGATCGGCGGGTGCGTCGCGGCCGGCCTGATGCTCGGGCTGCCCGAGCCGCGACTGCGGGCCGCCATCGGCATCGCCGCCACCCAGGCCGCGGGCCTGTGCTCCGCCGAGGGGACTGACCTCGGCCAGCTGCAGGCCGGCAAGGCCGCGTTCAACGCCGTGGAAGCGGCGCTGCTGGCCCAGCGCGGCTTCACGTCATCACCCCAGCCCCTGGAAGGCCGCCGCGGCCTATACGCTCTCTTCGCCCGGTGATCCGGAGGCGGCGGCCGCGTCCGGGATGGCTAAGATCGCCGGCATGGACCTTGGGCTGCGCGGGAAGCGCGTGTTGATCACCGGGGGAAGCAAGGGCATCGGGCTGGCGATCGCGCAGGCGCTGGCGGGGGAGGGCGCCAGCGTCGGGCTGGTCGCCCGGGACGCGGCTACCCTGGCCGGCGCCGCCGAGAAGCTCGCCGCCCATGACGGCGTGAGCGTCGCCACGGCGGCCGCTGACGTGACGGACCCGGCCGCGCTGGGCGGTGCCGTCGAGGAGATCGCGGCCCGCCTCGGCGGCCTGGATCACCTGGTCGCCAACGCCGGCGGCACGGTCGGCCGGGGGGACCTCACCACGGCGCAGCCGGGGGAGTTCACCGCGACGTTCGCGTTCAACGCCGGGCACGCCGCCGAGCTGATCCGGCTCGGCCTGCCGTACCTGCGCCAGGCTGACGGGGGGAAAGCCGTCGTCATCATCTCCTCGGTCACCGGCATGCACCCGGCCCCGCGCACCGCCTACGCCACCGCCAAGGCGGCGGAGATCCACCTGGCCGCGACCGCCGCGCAGGAGCTGGCGCCGCTCGGCATCCGGGTCAACGCGGTCAGCCCCGGCTCCATCATGTTCCCCGGCGGCGGGTGGCAGTGGTTCGCCGGCCACAACCCCGGCCTGTTCGCGGACTGGCTCGCGCGGGACTTCCCGCACGGCCGGCTCGGCCGCCCGGAAGAAGTCGCCGACGTCGTGGCGTTCCTGCTATCGGAGCGCGCCTCCTGGGTCACCGGCGCCAACGTCACTGTCGACGGCGCCCAGATCTACCCCAGCGCCCGCCGCTTCGGCTGAGCCGCGACGAGAGGATCCGCATGTCATCGCTGGACGCCTTCCTCGGGGAGCCCCGCAACGTCATCGTGGTCGGCATCCGCAAGGACGGCCGCCCGCACGCCAGCCCGAACTGGTACGGCTGGGACGGCGAGCGGTTCTACGTCTCGACGACGCGCGGCCGGGCCAAGTACAAGATCTTCAGCCGGGACCCGCGCGTGGAGCTGGTCTTCGACGACCCCGAGGGCTTCCGCTACGTGGCCCTGTCGGGCACCGTGGAGATCCTGGAAGACGTCCGGGCGGAGCTGGCGCGCTTTCGCGCCATCCGCGAGAAGCACGGCCGCGCCGTTCCCGCCGACGACCAGTTCGCCGCCGAGCTGGAAGCCGACGGCCGCGTGCTGCTAGCCATCACCCCCAGCGGCCCGCGCTCGACCTGGACCACCTTCCGCTTCGACTAACGCGCCGGTCCGGGTGAGCGATCTTGTGTTGGGACGGCGAGGCTGTTCACGGCGGGCCCCGGCATGACGGATACTGGTGTGCATGTCGGCTAGTGACGAGGAACTGCTTCTTCAGGCGGCGCTCAAGCAGCGCCAGGCCCGCCGGTCGGGCCGCACCCTGATAATCACGGTGGTCGCGGCCGTGGCCTGCGCCGTCATCGGCTGGGCGGTGCTCTTCCAGCTGCGCCCGCTGATCAAGTCCATCCCGCTGCTGCCGCTCGGCTCGGTGACGACGGCGTTGCTGTGGATCGGCATCGTGGCCTTCGCCGTCGCGGCCTTGCTGGTCGCGGGCGGCTGGACCTTCGCCCGTCCGGGCAGGCCCTGGGGCAAGGAGATGCCGGGCGTCTGCCCCCGGTGCGAGAACCTCACCTTGCGCGAGGCTTTGGTTGAGGTCGAAAAGCGCGACGGCGCGGGCCTGAACGTCGGCCCGAAGGGCATCGTGATCCTCTGCGACACCCGCCGCTGCGAGTACACCAGCGTGAAGGTCACCACCCGCACCCGCGCCTTATCACAATGACCCGCCGGGATGTCCAGGTGGCATTGCGCGCGGGCGTTCATTCCTTGTTCCGGAGGCGGCGGGCGATATTTACTGCGCGTTAACGGTCTTGGGTCTACGTTTGCGTTGGAGCTTCTTCACCGTCGATGCGAACTCCCTGGGAGCGAACTGTGACCTGGCCTGGCCGTACCCGTCTCGTGGTGGCGGCCGCCGCCACTTCCCTCGTGCTCGCCATCCCGGTCGCCGCCGCCAGCCCCGCGGGCGCCACCGTGCTGGCGGGCACAGTCCAGGCGGGCACCGTGCCAGCGGTCAACGTGGCGCCGGGCGCGCCCGGAGCGCCGTCGTACTTCGACCTGGCCCGCAAGGACTGCGTGGGCACCGCCGCGGGCCCGGGGTCCAAGGTCTGGTACACGGTCGCCGGCGGGGTGCTGTCCGACGTCTACGAGCCGACGATCGACAACACCAACGTGAGCACGCTGCAGTACATCGTGACCGACGGGGCCACGTTCACCGACCTGCAGACGCGGGACATGAGCTACGCCGTCACCGCCGACGCCAGCGGCATGTCGTGCACGGTGACCTCCACGGACGCCGCGCACGGCTTCCAGCTCGTTACCACTTACCTGACCGACCCGGCGCGGGACACCGTCGTGCTGCGCACCCAGCTGCGGGACGCGCCGCACTCGCACGCCAGCCTGGGCGGGCTGCGGCTCTACGCGCGGGTGGACGCCCACGTCAACGGCAACGGCGGCGGAGGCGGTGACAACGCCGGCGCCAACACGGGCGTCATCGACACCTCGGCGGGCGGCCCGGTCCCGGTCATCTACAGCACCAACACGACCACGAACGCCGTGAACCGCGACTACGCGGTGCCGACCTACATGGCCCTGGCCGCCGCTGCGGCCGGCCAGCCGGCGGGCGCCGCCAGCGTCGGGTACGCGGGCACCGGCAGCGACGGGCTTACCCAGCTGGATTCCACGCGGACGCTCACCGGCTACGACTCCGCGCCGGACGGGCACGTCACCGCGACCCAGGACGTCACCCCGCGCCACGGTGACTCGGTGACGCTGGCGCTGGGGTTCGGCCGCTCCCAGGCCCAGTCGGTGTCGGTGGCCACCCAGTCGCTTCGTGCTCCGTTCGGGCAGCTCCAGGCCGGGTACGGCACTGGCTGGGCGCGCTACGACGCGGGGCTGCGGCGGCCGGCCTCGTTGGCGGGCGCGTACTACTTGTCGGCCAACGTGCTGAAGGCGAGCGAGGACAAGACCTACCCCGGCGCGATCGTGGCGTCGCTGGCCAGCCCGTGGGGCCAGTCGGTCCCGGCCGGGGCGCTGTCGGGCGGCGCGCCGTCCTACTTCGGCTCCTACCGCGAGGTGTTCGCCCGCGACCTGTACGAGGCGTTCACCGGGCTGCTCGCCGACGGGGACGTCGGCACGGCCCAGGCGGCGACCCGGTTCCTGTTCGACCGCCAGCAGCTCCGGGGCGGCGCGATGCCGCGCAACTCCCTGGTCAACGGCAAGGCCGCCCCCGACACGGGCGGTAACCAGCTGGATGAGACCTCCTACCCGATCCTGATGGCCTACCTGTCCGGGCTCGGCGGCGACAACGCGCTGTGGACCGGGCACATCCGCCCGGCCGCGGACTACCTCGTCGCCAACGGCCCCTCGACCGGGGTGGAGCGCTGGGAAGAGCAGTCCGGCTACTCCCCGTCCACGATCGCGGCCGAGATCGCCGGGCTGACCGCCGCGTCGGCGATCGCCGCCCGGCACGGTGACACCGCGCGGGCGCGGGTCTACCAGGCCACCGCCGATGACTTCCAGCGCACCATCAAGTCGTGGACGGTGACCACCAACGGCCCCGACGGGCCGCGCTACTTCATCCGGCTGTCCAAGACCGGTGACCCGAACGCCGCGATCAGCTACAGCCTCGGCAATGGCGGCCCCACCCTGGACCAGCGCTCCGTCCTCGACGGCGGCTTCCAGGAACTGGTCCGGCTGGGTGAACTGCCGGTCACCGATCCCGACGTGCGGGCGTCGCTCGCGGTGTGGGACAACCACATCGCGGTGACCACCCCGAGCGGAGCCGGCTACTACCGGTACGGCGACTCCGCCGCCAACGGCAGCGCCGACGGGTACGGCGACTGCTACCAGCCCAGCCAGACCTCCTGCTCGGTGAACGGCGCGCCGTGGGCGCCGACCGGCAAGGGCACCGGGCACCTGTGGCCGGTCCTGTCCGGCGAGCGCGCCGAGTCCGACCTCGCCGCCGGGGACTCCCACGGCGCGAAGGCCCTGCTGGCGGCGATCACCCGCTTCTCCTCCGGCGTGGGCCTAGTGCCCGAGCAGGCCTGGGAGAACCCGAACCTGGCGGCCTCGCCGTACGGCAGCGACCCCACGACCGCCTCCATCGGGTTCACCGACGGCCAGGCGGCCGGCTCGGCGTCCCCGCTGAGCTGGGCCCAGGCCCAGGAGCTGCGGCTGATCACCTCCCTGGGGGCTGGGCGCAACGTTGACACCCCAGCCGTCACCACCGCTCGTTACGTCGCTCAGGGCGCGCCCGGCAGCCTTCCGGTCACCATCACCGCGCCCGCGGCGGGCGCCACGCTGGCCGTCTCGTCCACCATCGTGACCGGCACGACGAAGCCGGGCGCCGCGGTGACGATCGCGACCTCCGACACCACCACCGGCGCCCCGGCCACGCTGGCGACCACCACCGCGAAGAGCGACGGGAGCTTCACCACGACCGTCCCGGTGAGCTTCGGCAGCAACGTGATCACCGTGGCGGCCACCGCGGCCGGCGGTCATAGCACCGGGTACGCGCAGGTCACCGTGACCAACGAGGGCGGCGGGGCGACCGTGCTGGATGTGAGCGATCCGGCCGGCGACGACAACGGCCCGGGCAGCTACCAGTACCCGACCGCCTCCGACTTCGTGGCCGGGTCGTTTGACCTGACCCGGTTCCAGGTCCTCAGCGACGGCACGTTCGCCTACCTGCGGGCCACGCTGCGCACCCTGGTCCCCACGTTCGGGGTGCTCAACGGCGCGCAACTGCTCGACGTCTACGTGCACGTGCCCGGCGCGCCCGCCACGTCCACCCAGGCGCCGTTCCCGGCCCGCAACTACGCGATCGCCCCGGCCGGCGCCTGGAGCCAGCGCGTTGAGGTGCAGGGCTTCGCCCCCACCCAGTGGGTGAACGCCGCCGGCGCCGGCGTCGGCAGCGCCCTGACGCTGCCCGTGCAGGCAGACAAGACGATCACGGTCGCGCTGCCGGAATCCGCGCTGGGCACCCCGGCCGCCGGATGGGGGTTCACCGTGGTGCTGACCGGCCAGGACGGCTTCAGCTCGGACCAGGCGCGCGGTTTTTCGCCCACGGCGCAGGGGTTCTCGTTCGGGGTCTGCGCGCCGGGCGGGACCGCGCCGGTGTGCGCGGTCGACCCGGCGACCGTGCCCAAGGCCGTCGACGTGCTGACGCCCGCGGGCACCTCGCAGGCCACCGAGCTTGACCCCACCCTTGGGCCCGTGGTCATCCAGCCGGTCACCCTGGGCTGACAGGAACGGTCCGCCCGGGACGCGCTTCGCCCGTCCCGGGCGGCTCAGCTCGCGTCAGCCTGCCAGTGACGGTGCGGGGTAGCGCAGCCGCTGCGGCTCGCGCCGAACCCGAACAAGTCCAGGCCCTGGCTGCGCGCGACGGCGCCGCCGAGCAGCCCGTTGGCGAACACGCCGGTCAGGTCAAGCACCGAGGTCAGCAGGTCGGGTTGCACCCGCTGAGCGTACTGCCCGCCATTTTCGGGGTAAGCGTAGATGGTGCGCGTTGTGTGCCGTCGCCCGTGCCTGCCAGAGCTCAGGTCATGGGTGAGTGCCGTGTGGTGGTCCCCGGGCAGTGAGGTCACCGAGTCGGTGCTGCCGGCCGGCCGGGCGCACCTGGTGCTGCCGCTGGCCGGCGGCTGGCGAGCCGGGGTGCTGCACGGGCCGGCGTCCCGGCCTCGCCGGGCCGGGCCGCTGCCCCGGGAGCCGGTGATCGGGGTGGTCTTCCGGCCGGGGGGCATCCGGCCGTTGTGTGACGCGCCTGCCGACACGCTGGCCGACCTCAGCGTCCCGCTGCCGCAGCTGTGGGGCCGCCACCGGGGCGGGCTCACGGGCCGGCTGGCCGGCGGGCCCGGGCAGGCTGGCGAGCCGGCGACGCCGGCGCTGCTGCTCGACGGCCTCGAGCGGGCCCTCGCGGACGGGGCTGACCGCACCCGCCGCCCCGACGCCGCGCTGATCGGCGCGGCGCGGCGCGAGCTGGGCAAGGGCACCAGCGTCGCCACCGTCGCCGCCCGGCTCGCGATCGACCGGCGTGCCCTGGGCCTGATCTTCCGCCGCGAGGTCGGCTTCGGGCTGAAGCGGTACGCGCGGCTGGCGCGGTTCGAGCGGGCGCTGTCGGCGGTGCGCGCCGTGGACGCGCCGTCCCTGGCCCTCATCGCCGCCCGGCTCGCGTTCGCCGATCAGCCGCACCTCACCCGCGAGTTCGGGTACATCGCGGGGTTCCCGCCGGGCCGCCTGCACCGCGTGGCCGGGCCCACCCCCTGGCATGTCATGCATGACGAAACGTTCAAGACAGCCGGGCCGGCGCCCGCGCACACTGTCGTCATGACGACCTGGACGCTCCGGTGAAACGAGTCGACGCCTTCGACGAGCTGGCGGCGGAGTTCCGCCAGCGGGTCAGCCGGATCGCGTGGTGCACCCTGGCCACCGTGGCACCGGACGGCGCGCCCTGGACCCGGGTGCTGCACCCGATCTGGGAGGACAGCACCGGCTGGATCGCGACTACGCGGCACAGCCTCAAGGCCCGCCACATCGCGCACCAACCCCGCGTCAGCCTCACCTACTGGGACGCCAGCCAGGACGTAGTGACGGTCCAGGCGACCGCGTCGTGGGCCGACGACGCGGCCACCCGCGAGCGCGTCTGGCAGCTGTACCGCACCACGCCGCCGCCGCTGGGCTACGACCCGGCGGCCTTCTGGCCGGGCGGCCCCGGCGATCCCGCCTTCGGCCTGCTCCGGCTGCGCCCCTCGCGGATCGACATCACCGGCCTGGCCTCCTCACCCAAGCCGAAGATGACCTGGCGTAGCGTGCCCGCCTGAGATCCGGGCCTATCCTCGGGGACATGGCGATTGCGCGCATGGACAACGTCGGCATCGTCGTTGACGACCTCGACGCCGCCGTCGCCTTCTTCACCGAGCTCGGCATGGAGCTGGAAGGCCGGACGCCGATCGAGGGAAGCTGGGCGGGGAAGGTCGTCGGGCTGGACGGCATGCGAAGCGAGATCGCGATGATGCGGATCCCGGGCGCCCCCGGCCGACTCGAACTGGCGAAGTATCACGCCCCGGAGGCGATCGTCCCCAAGCCGGAGATCACCCCGGCGAACACCCGGGGCCTGCACCGCGTCATGTTCGCCGTCGACGACATCGCGGACACCCTCGCCCGCCTGCGCCCGCACGGCGCCGAGCTGGTCGGCGAGGTGACGCGCTTCGAGGACAGCTTCCTGCTGTGCTACCTGCGCGGGCCGAGCGGAATCATCCTCGCCCTGGCCGAGCAGCTGAGCTGAGGACCGGCGCTCTTCGCCGTGGCTAGGCGCGGATCCCGGCCAGCAGCGCGCGCCAGGCGCTGGCGGGGATGGTTAGCACCGCGCCCGCGTGGTCGGTGGTGTCTCGTACTTGGACGCCGACCGTGGCGGCGCCAACCTCAACGCAGCTAGCGCCGTTGGCTCCGCTGTGGGTGCTCTTGCGCCAGGTAGCTACCTCGACGCAGTTCGTGCCGTTGCCGCCGCTGTAGGTGCTCTTGCGCCAGTCGACGCTTAGCCCTTCCATAGCTCCTTGGCCAGCCTCTCGATCAGATCCCGCGAGTCCACGCCGGACAGCGCCGCGTGCTGTAGCGCCCGGAAGCGTACCGCCGCCTGCCGAACGAGCGCCGCGTCTTCCGCCACCCGGCCATCAACCAGGTCATCCAGCCACATGACGCGCGGAACGCCCTCTCGCTCGACGATAGCGCACGCGCCCAACAGGCCGACATGCCAGCGGGCGGCGTACGGGATCACCGCCAGCGACACATGAGGCAGGCGCGATACGTCAAGGGCGTGAATGCACTGCTCATACATCACGTCGCTGTCCGCGACTGGGCGGCGAAGGGCAGCCTCATCCAGCAGTGCCCAGACCCGTGGTGGCGGGGGTTCCTCGCGGCCGAGGATCTCCTGTCGACTTAGGCGGGCGCTCACGCGACGCTCCAACTCGTCGGCTCTGATGTTCGGCCACGCGGACAGCACCGCCCGCGCGTACCCTTCCGTCTGGATCAGACCGGGGAAGACCGAATGCTCGTAGAGGCAAAGGTCATGCGCTGCGGCCTCGTGCGCCGGGAAACTCCGGTACACCTCAGGAAATACCCCGGACTGGATGGCTTGCGCCTTGGCCTCGAACATGCCCTTGAGGCCGAATGCCCGGTCGTAGCCGATGCCGTGATCGACCTGCGGCTTGCGCTGGTAGGACTCGGTCATCGCGATCACGCCCTTGCCGACGTGCGCCTCGGCGGCCAGCTTCTCCTGTGACCAGCCCAGCCGGGTCTGCAGGCCCACCAGGTTCTCCACGAAATCCCGGCATAGCTCGTCATTCGCGTACGGCCCCGACCCGGCCACGTTGATCACGTCCCCTCACCGGCGATAACACGCTTCGCGGGCGGCCATAACTTCCCGCGCCGCCCGATCACAACGGACGGTGACTCATGGCAAACGGTACATCACTTCCGGCATCGTGGCCGTACGTTTTCCGGCCCATCCTGCGACACCGGGAGAGAAATTGTGAACGCCCCGAACGCCCATACGCTGATACCACCTGTCATCCCTCATCATCCCTCGTTGACCCATGACAACTGGCTGGCGGGATTCCCGCTGCGCACTTTCCTGGAGCTGGGCGCGTACCGGAACGCGGTGGGCTCCGCGCGCGGCCACGTGCGAAATGTGCTCGCCGAATGGGGGCTGGGTGATTTCACCGACGCGGCGATCCTGGTCGTGTCGGAACTGGTGACGAACGCGGTGAACGCCACGAGCGAGGCGCGCTGGGCGGCGGGGCTGCCGCCCGTGCGGCTGTGGGTGCTCGGCGGCGCGGGCTCGGCCGGGACCGGCGAGATCCTGGTGCTGGTCTGGGACGCGGTCCGCGAGCTGCCCAGGCGGCGCGCGGCCGGGGAAGAAGACGAGTCCGGGCGCGGCCTGGGAATCGTGCACACCCTCAGCGGAACGCAGTGGGACTCCTACCTGCCACCCGATCCGCCCGGCGGAAAGGTCACCCGAGCGCTGATCGACCACCCCTGGGGCGATTAGCCCCGGATAGCCCGGCATTATCGCGGAGCATTTTCTGGTTGCGGAATATCTTCCCGTCATAGCGTGGAAGATCTTCCGCAACCGGAAAATATTCCACCATAATCTCGGCGCCGTCCGGGCTGGGCGGTGCCCTTGGGAATGAAAGGTAACAGCGTGGCGGATGCGCGATGCTCGTGCGGCTTCACGGAAGCCGAGGGCGTGGACGTGACGATTGACGATCATCTGCTCGAGGTGTTCGCGCCCGACGATGACAAGGGGACCGACGGGCGATATCACCTTGAAGGGGAACTCGGCCTTACCTGCGTTTGCGGGCTCGCGGCGGCGACGGCCGCAGAACTCGACGGGCATTTCCGCCAGGTGTTCACGCCCGCCGATCACATTGGCCGCGATGGCCGCCGGCACGAAGAAGCCCGAGGATAACAGCAAGAAGCGGAACGCCGGTGGCTGTATGCGCGCTGCCTGGACATCTTCCTCATGATCGTGTGCTGGTAGTGATACTGGGCTATCACTACCAGCACACGATCATGATCCTGCGAGCCGGGGAGGTCGATCTCGCAGGATAACAGCAAGAGGCGCGGAGCGCTGGCGGTTGGCGGGCGGAATGGTGGTTGGCTGGGCGGGCTAGTGGCCGCCTTCGGTTGGCTCGGGGACGGCCATGACGTGGGTTTCCGTGAAGCCGAGGAGGCCTTCGCGGCCGAGCTCGCGGCCGACGCCGGACTGGTTGACGCCGCCGAACGGGGCGCGCTCATCGACGGCCGTCGCGTTGTGGTTGTTGAAGAAGGTGACGCCGGTGCGGAGCTGACGGGCGACGGCCATGGCGTGCTCGGGGTCGGCGCTCCAGACCGATGAGCACAGGCCGGACCAGGTGTCGTTGGCGGCCGCGATCGCCTCCGCCTCGCTGTCGTAGGGGATCACCGGCAGCGTCGGGCCGAACTGCTCCTCGGTCACGATGGGCAGGTCAGCGGCCGGGTTGAGGACGAGCGTGGGCAGCAGGTAGTTGCCGGGGGAGTCGGCGGTGATCTCGCCGAACGTGAGCACGTCGGCGTCGGCCGCCTTCGCCTGCCCGACCAGCCCGGCGACGTAGTCGCGCTGGCGGGCGGTGTTCAGCGGGCCCATCGTGGTGGCGGCGTCCAGGCCGGGGCCGGCCTTGGTGCCGGCCAGGGTGGCGCGCAGGCCGTCGATGACCTCGTCGTAGCGGGCGCGGGGGACGTACAGCCGCTTGACCGCCATGCACACCTGGCCGGTGGTCATGAACGTCGCGCCCGACAGCCGCCCGATCGCCGCCTCGTCCAGGTCGGCGTCGTCCAGGATGACCGCGGGGTCGTTGCCGCCGAGCTCCAGGGTGACGTTGGTGAGGTTCGGGGCGGCCATCGCCATGATGCGCTTGCCGCCGCCGACGCTGCCGGTGAACACCACGTGCCGGACCCGCGGGTCGCCGACGACAACCGGGCCGAGCACCTCGTCGGTGCCGGTGACGACGTTCAGCACCCCCGGCGGCAGCGCCCGCACCAGGTGGCGCAGCGTCAGCACCGAGGACAGGGGGGTGGTCGGCGGCGGCTTGGCGATCACCGTATTGCCGGCCATCAGCGCGTAGGGCAGGCTCGCGGCCAGGATCGCCAGCGGCCAGTTGAACGGGTAGATGATCGTGACGACGCCCTGCGACAGCTGGGTGATCGTCGTGTGGAACGGCGGGCCCTTGATGATCTCCGGTTCGTCCAGGCTGGCGGCGTACTCGGCCGCCTGATGGAACCGGCCGCCGAAGACGGCCAGGTCGATCGCCGCCTCAAAGTGGATCTTGCCATTCTCCCTGGACAAGATCTCCGCCCGCTGGGCGGCGTCGGAGTCCAGGGTGGCCAGCGCGCCGAGCACGATGGTGACCCGCTCGGCGGCCGGCAGCGCCGCCCAGGCGGGCCAGGCCGCTTGCGCGGCGGTCACCGCGTCGCGCGCGTCAGCGGCCGTCGCGGACGCGGCGTAGCCGACGACCGACCCGGCGCTGGCCGGATCGAAGACCGGGAAGGACTCGGCCGTGGGCCGTTCCGTGCCGTTGATCAGCAGTGGAGTGGTGAGCACGTCAGTGGGGGCTGCCATGATTCTCCCTAGGACTCGCTGCGCTCGTAGCGGGCGATGGGACCGTCCAGCAAGACGGTCTTGGTCTCCAGGAACGGCTGCAGGCCCTGCAGGCCGCCCTCGCGGCCGATGCCGGACTGCTTGAACCCGCCGAAGCCGATAGTGGCGTCGGACTTGAAGCCGTTGTGCCCGACGGTGCCGGCCCGGATCTGCCCGGCGACCTCACGGGCGCGCTCAACGTCGGCGGTGTAGACGGCGGAGTTCAGCCCGTAGATCGTGTCGTTGGCGATCCGGACCGCGTCCGCCTCATCCCGGGCCGGGATGACCGACAGGACCGGGCCGAAGATCTCCTCCTGGGCGATCACAGAGCCGTTGTCCACGTTCCCGAAGACGGTCGGCTCGACGTACCAGCCCCGGTCCAGGTCCTTCGGACGGCCGCCGCCGGTGGCCAGCGCCGCGCCGCCTTCGATGCCCTTGGCGATGTAGCCCTCGACCCGGTCCCGCTGGCGCCGCGCGGCCAGTGGCCCCATCTGGGCGGCCGGGTCGAACTGGTTGCCCACCTTGACCTGGGAGAAGCTGGCGGCCAGGGCGTCGACCAGCTCGTCGTGGCGCCGCTCGCTGACCACGATCCGGGTCAGCGACGCGCACACCTGGCCGGCCAGGATGCACTCGGCCATCGCGAGCGAATGCGCGGCGGCCGCCAGGTCGGCGTCGTCGAGGATCACGGCGGCTGACTTCCCGCCGAGCTCCAGGGTGAAGCGCGCGATCCGCCCGCCGCAGATCGCGCCGACCTTGCGCCCGGCGGCGGTCGATCCGGTGAAGCTGATCTTGTCGACCCGGTGGTCGCGGACCAGTAGCTCGGAGACCTCGCGGTCGGCGGTGACGATGTTGATGACGCCCGCCGGGATGCCAGCCGCCTCGGCCGCCTCGGCGAGGACGTACCCCTCACCGGGCGCCTCCGGGGAGGACTTGAGGATGACCGTGCACCCGGCGATCAGGGCCGGGGCGAGCTTCATGCCGATCTGCGGCATCGGGGCGTTCCACGGGATGATCGCGCCGACGACCCCGACCGGCTCCCTGACGAGCAGCCCGAAGCCACCGCGGGCGGGCGTGCTCGGCTCCTCCCAGGCGTAGGTCG
>JAICUO010000507.1 GCA_025935815.1 Streptosporangiaceae bacterium | reverse complement strand
TGTTCTCGGTTGCTGTGTTCTCGGTTGCTGTGTTCTGGGTCATGCCCCGATCATTCCCAGTCACTGGGCGACGCGGCTTGGACGTTTCGGAGCTCCTCGGCGAGTAGCTGGCTCGGCGGGCAGCCCGCCAGGTCACGGAACTCGCGGGCCATGTGCGCCTGGTCGTAGAAGCCGAATTCCGCGGCCAGGCTGGCCAGGGCTCCCTGCCGCCCTGCCGCGACCCGGCGCAGCAGGGCCCGGCGCGCCCGGTCGAATCGCACGACCCGGGCGGCCTCCTTCGGGGAAAGGCCCGTCTCCGCGCGGAACTGCGCACTGAGGTGGCGCGCCGACCAGCCCGTCTCCGCGGCCAGGTCGGCGACGCTGACGGCGCCGCGCGTCTCGCGCAGCCGCCGCCAGGCGTAGCTGACCTCATCCCGGACGGCCGGGGAGAATCCGCTCCCCCGCGGCCCCGGCTCGAGCGCGGGGAGGTGGCGGGCGAAGAAGTCCTCCACTGCCGCGAACCGGCCGGGCCAGTCCGTCTCCGCCAGCACCTGCTCGCGAAGCTCGTCCGCGCGGCCACCGAGCACGTCGGCCGCGTCCACGTCGATGCTGGCGAGCTCGGCGGCGGGCATCCCGAGCAGCGCGCGGGCGCCCAGCGGGGTGAGCGCGAACTGGATCCCGGACTGCCTCCCCTGGTGGGTGATCATGGCGGGCGAGGTGTGCAGCCCGCCGAGCAGGAGGTCATGCCTGCTGGCGGGCTGGCGCGGGTCGGGGTGCCGAGCGATCACCAGCGGGTCATCCAGCGTGACGATGAGCGTGAGCCACGGCGACGGCAGCCCCCGGTGCACGGCCGGCGCGACGCCGGCTTGCCGGTACCCGGTGCACCACGCGACATAGGGGCGCAGCCGCTCCCCCGGCTGGTGCCGGGCGTGCTCGTCGCACTCATCCGCCACGAGGACACCTCCTCCTGGGACCAGTCTCTCACCAGGCGCTCGGACTTGAGAAAGCCTGCCGGATCCAGCTGATGACCCGATCGGTCTCGCGAAACAGCTGGTCCCAGGTGAAGTGAACGACCTTGAAGCCCGCCGCGCGCAGTGCCTTGTCGCGCTCGAGTTGCGAGATCGCCCGCGCGGTGTCCGCATACTTCGCCAGGCCGTCGGCTTCGGCGATCGTTGCGTACTGCGGCCAGTAGAAGTCCGCCCGCCACGGACGTTCGGCGAACAACTCGGCCTGCAGCTCCGGGGCGGGCAATGCGTGCTCACGAAAGATGACCCGGGCGCAGGACTCCAGGGCGGACTCGGCCCTGGGATCGCCGAATTCGACGACCCGCCTGGCAGCCTCGATCCCGGGCCAGCTCTTGCAGAAATCGAGGACCGCGGCGAGCTCCGCTCGCGTTGCCTTCCTGGCCCGCAACGCGGAATCCGCCGCGACGACCCCGTTCAGGAAGGGCCGCGACCGCGCCAGGTCGACGACGGTCCGCGCGGCGGTCGCCGTCGGCACTCCATAGCGCCTCGTCATGTGCTCAGGCGGCAGTCTCGCGACGTGGACCGTGACGTCGGCGACTCCTGACCGGCTCCCGGGCCCCCGAAGCATCCTCGTCACGGTGACCGAGTTGTCATCCTGACGCCGGCCCAGCAGGTCGATGCCGTGTATCAGCGCCGCGGACTCATGGCTCGCCACCGCGGCCGCCTTAGAGGGCAGTAATGCGGCCACCACGTGAAGCGCGTGCGTTCTCGCTGGGTCATCCGCGGACCGCGCCAGAGCCGATGCCGTCACGTACACCCCACGGCGAAGCTGGGTAAGCTCTCCCTCTCGAACCAGGCGCCGCCGACGAGCCGGCGAGATCCCGCGCGCCGTCAACTGCGCGGTCGTGGCTATCTCGCTGGCCTTCACGTTCTCATTCGCCCGTGCCCTGCCATTCACAGCAGCCTCCCATTCCCCTCTCCTCGCATCCGCGCCGGAACCACAGGCGAGAGCGGGACTCTTATCATGAGTTCCGTCCTACTTATCACGAGTTCCGTTCACTTCACGTCCTATTTTGTCCGAATCGTCCCCACGAAACTCGTGATAAGTACGGAATTCGTGATAAGACGCGGGCAGGGGGACCCGGGCCGAAAGGCCCGGCCCCGCCCAGCCGCCCGCACCGCCCCCACGCCGCCGCCCGCCCCGCCCAGGCCGCGCGCCCGCTCCTGCGCCGCCGCCCGCCCGGCCCAGCCGCCCGCACCGCCCAGCGCCGGCCCGCCGTCACCGTGACGTGGCGCTGCTCGCGCCCGCGATAACCTGGACAGGCGTCTATACCGCGACTTAGGCTGACTGTATGGTCAGTCAAGCTAGTCCCGGCCGTACTGCGCATCCCGGCGCCTACCCGCGGGCCCCGGTGGATTCCGCCGCGCTGGCGCGGGCGCTGGCGCCGTTCGGGCGCAGCACGATGCCGCCGCCGGCCGCCTACACCGACCCGGCCGTGTTCGACTGGGAGCGGCGGCACTTCTTCGGCGGCGGCTGGGCGTGCGCGGCGCGCTCTGACCAGCTGCCCGATCCGGGTGACCAGCGCGCCGAGGACACCGGCGACGGTGGCGTGCTCCTGGTTCGCGGGGACGATGGCACCGTCCGGGCGTTCGCCAACTACTGCCGGCATCGCGGGCACGAGCTGCTGCCGTGCGGGTCGGCCACGGCGGGCAAGAAGGCGATCGTATGCCCGTACCACGCGTGGACCTACGGGCTGGACGGGGAGCTGCGGGGCGCGCCCGGGTACCGCGGCGAACCGGGGTTCGACCCGGCTCAGTGGGGGCTGAGCGAGCTGCCCGCCGCCGAGTGGCACGGCCTGATCTTCGTTGACGGGTCCGGCGGCGACGCTGGCGAGCTGCCGCTGGCCGAGCTGGACGCCATCGTGGCGCCGTATGAGCCGGAGCGGCTGGTCACCGCGGCGACGCACGTCTACGATTCCACCGCCAACTGGAAGATCCTCACCGAGAACTACCAGGAGTGCTATCACTGCCCGTCGATCCACCCCGAGCTGTGCCGGGTCACCCCGCCCGGCAGTGGCGAGAACTACGACGCGAGCGGCGCGTGGATCGGCGGCTGGATGGACCTGCGCCCGGCGGCGGACTCCATGTCCCTGGACGGGCACAGCGACGCGGTCCCCCTGCGCGGGCTTTCCGGTGCGCAACTTCGGCAGGTCATTTACCTGTCGGTCTTCCCGAACGTGCTGCTCAGCCTGCACCCCGATTACGTCATGACGCACGTGATCCGGCCGGTGGGGCCAGCCCGAACGCGGATCGACTGCAGCTGGGCGTTCGCGCCCGAGGCGGTGGCGAGGCCGGGCTTCGACCCGGCCTACGCGGTCGACTTCTGGGACCTGACCAACCGCCAGGACTGGGCGGCCTGCGAGTCGGTACAGCGCGGCCTGTCGTCCCCGCACGCGGCACCCGGCCCGCTGGCCCCGGGTGAGGACGCGGTCTACTCGTTCGTGACGACGGTGGCGCGCGGCTACCTTGGCGAGCGCCCCGCGTTCCGGCCGGCGGACGTGTCGGTCCACTAGGCCGGAGAATGTACGGTAGGCCGGTGAGCATCCGGGATATCCCTGTGAAGACGCTGTCCGGCGAGGAGTCCTCGCTCGGGCGTTCCGACCTGGCGGGCAAGACGCTGCTCGTCGTGAACGTGGCCTCCAAGTGCGGGCTAACCCCGCAGTACACGGCGCTTGAGGCGCTGCACGAACGGCTCGCCCCGCGCGGCTTCGCGGTCGTCGGCTTCCCGTGCAACCAGTTCGGCGGCCAGGAGCCGGGGACGTCGGAGGAGATCGCCGAGTTCTGCTCGGCGACCTACGGCGTGACGTTCCCGATGTTCGAGAAGGTCGAGGTCAACGGGGCCGGCCGGCATCCGGTCTACGACGAGCTGACGGCGGTCGCCGATGTCGACGGCGAAGCCGGCGACATCCAGTGGAACTTCGAGAAGTTCCTGGTCCGCGCGGACGGCTCGGTCGCCGCCCGGTTCCGCCCGCGCACCGTCCCGGACGCCCCGGAAGTGCTCGCCGCGATCGAGGAGACCCTCGGCGCCTGATAAGCCGCCCGGGATGAAATAACCCTCCGGGGCCTGGCGGTTAGCGCGAGCATGACGACTGTTGGGTTTATCGGAAGCGGCAACATCGGCGGCACGGTGGCGCGCCTGGCCGTCGCGGCCGGGCACCAGGTGGTGCTGAGCAACTCGCGCGGACCGCAGACGCTGGCCAGCCTCGCGGCCGACCTCGGGCCGCGGGCGCGGGCGGCGACGCCCGCCGAGGCAGCGGCGGCCGGGGACATCGTGGTGGTGTCGATCCCGGTCAAGGCGAACGCGAGCGTCCCCGTGGCGCCCCTGGCGGGCAAGCCCGTCATGGACACCGGCAATTACTACCCCGAGCGGGACGGGCACGTAGCCGAGCTGGATAGCGGCGAGCTCACCAGCAGCGGGTACCTGCAGCGGTTCCTCGCCGGCGCGCACGTCGTGAAGTGCTTCAACAACATCTACTCCAAGCACCTGGAGAACCTGGCCCGCCCGGCCGGCGCCGCTGACCGCAGCTACCTGCCGATCGCCGGGGACAGCGCGGGCGCCAAGGCGGCCGTCACCGCGTTCCTGGACTCCATCGGGTACGGCGCGGTCGACGCGGGCCAGCTCACCGACAGCTGGCGGCAGCAGCCCGGCACCCCGGTCTACGGCTCGCCGTACGGTCCCTTCGACAACGAGAAGGGCACCCCGGCCGGCGAGGACGTCATCCGCGCCGCCCTCGCCGCCGCGCCGCGCTAGCCAGCCCTCACAGGAGGCCGTGGTCGCGGGCGTAGATCGCCGCCTGGGTGCGATCGCGCAGGGCGAGCCTGGTCAGGATCCGGGAGATGTGATTCTTCACGGTTCCCTCGCTAAGGTACAGCCGGGTGGCGATCTCCCGGTTGGTGGCCCCGCGCGCGATGAGCCGAAGGACATCGACCTCGCGCGCGGTCAGCGGCTGCCCGACCACGCCCCGCTCAGCTTCCACCCCGGCCGGGTGACGGGCCAGCGCCGATGCCAGCCGGCCGACCGCCTGGGCACCGAACTGGGCGACCCCGGCGTGCGCCATGCGCACGGCGCTGGCCAGCTCGGCGGCGGGCAGGTCTTTGAGCAGGTAGCCGACGGCGCCTGCCCGCAGGGCACGTACCACGTAGTCCTCGTCGTCGAACGTGGTCAACATGATTACCCGGCAGGCAGGCAGTTCCCGGCGGACCTGGGCGGCGGCCAGCACGCCGTCCGTACCCGGCATCCGCACGTCCATGAGGATGACGTCCGGGGCTAGCGCCAGCGCCTTCTCAACCGCCTGGGCGCCGTCGCTGGCCGTGCCCACGACCGTGATCCCTGGCTGGATGCCCAGCAGGGAGGCGATGCCGTCGCGGATGAGCTGCTGGTCATCGGCCACCAGCACGCGAACTGGCGCGCCGCCGTCCACGGGCACCGCGTCCATCAGCGCCCGCCCACGCGAGCCGGCGCCTGCCGGGGGACGGTCACCGTGACGGTGGTCCCGGTGCCCGGGGTGCTCACGATATCCGCCCGGCCGCCCGCCAGCGCCGCCCGCTCCCGGATGCCGAGCAAGCCAAACCCCGGCGGGCACCCGGGTCCGAAGCCGCGCCCGTCGTCGGCGACGACAAGCCGGGCCTCGCGGTCCCCGAGCGCGAGGGACACCGACACCTTCCGCGCGCCGCTGTGCCGACGGGCGTTCGTGAGCGCTTCCTGCGCCCCCCGGTACAGCACCGTGCTCGCCGCCGGGCTGAGCAGGGCATCATCGCCGGTCACGGACAGGGTCACCTGCGGCTGGCCCGCGTCGGCCTCCCGGACAAGCTCGGTGAGCATCGCCGGCAGCGCCGCGGGCCCGGCGCCGCCGCGCAGGGCG
>JAICUO010000305.1 GCA_025935815.1 Streptosporangiaceae bacterium | reverse complement strand
GATCGGCGTGCCGGACGCGTCGAACGTGAAGCCGTCGGCGGCGGGCCTGCCGCGGCGGGGCAGCATGCCGAGGTAGTTGTCGAACGAGTGATTCTCCATCATCAACACGATGATGTGCTTAACCTGCGGCAGCCGGTCGGTGCCGGCCGGGCGGCAGAGATCGGGCCGGTCGCCTGCCCGGTGATGGCGCTGCCTCCACTCCCGCGGGCGCAGCTTCTGGCGTTCGATCCGCTCCCAGCTGTTCGCGCTGGACATGTCGGTCCCTCCTCCGCTGCGCGCTCGCGTCCCTAATGGGCCGCGGGCGCGGCCTCCTCTCGGCTGTGGTCGGTGCCCTTCCGGCGGGGCAGGCCCAAGGGCCGGCGCCCGGCGCGGTCGCGCCCGTCCTGGTTCGGCTTGATAAGCATGGTGGCGGCGGTGAGCCAGAGCGCCGCGAACAGCACGCTGGCGAGGATGTCGGTGGGGTGATGCTCACCCCGGTACATGCGGGACACGGCGATCAGGACCGGCATGCCGATCGCGGGGATCAGGAACAGGTAGCGCCACCAGCCGCGGGCGTGGCCGAAGACCAGGATCGCGATGCCGACGTACAGGCACGTGGTCGCGGCCATGTGGCCCGAAGGGAACGCCGACGTCGGCAGGTGCGAATCCAGGTTGGGGACGTCCGGCCGTGGCCGCTGGACGATGGCGGCGATGAGCAGGAACGCGGCCAGCTCGCCGAACATGACCGCGGCGAGGAAGATCACCGGGCGCCAGTGCCGGGTGACGGCGATGAACACCACGCACGCGGCGACGCTCACGATGAGGATGTCCTGGGTCGCCCCCAGGTTGCTGGCGATCAGGCTCCAGTTAGTCAGCGACGGCGTGCGGTGCGCCGCGAACCAGTGCGGGATCGCGTGGTCACCCAGGAGATTGCCGTTCCCGTTATGGGTGATCATTATCAGCTTGCCGATGCCGGCCAGGGCCCCGACGATCAGCACCCACCCCACAATGACGCCGGCGGCGGTGCGGCCGTTCCGGCGAGCGCGGTCATGGTCCATCGTGGTCTCCGGTTCTGCTGGCTGGAGGTCGGTGCGCGCCTCGGGTTCAAGCCCCTCGGTCACCGGATCGGTCACCGGCTCCCCCGTAGCCTGGCGGGATAGTTCGAAGGCGAAGGCGGTGAGGCCCAGCCAGGTGATGCCGAGCGCCCAGGCGCCCAGCACGTCGGAGAGGTAATGCACGCCGAGTAGGAGCCGGCTGATGCCGATCGCGGCGATCAGCGCCGCGATGACAGCGGTGAAAGCGCGGCGCCAGGTCCCGCGGACCGCAGGCAGGAAGACCAGGTACAGCGCGCCGTAGCAGACGATCGAGCCGAGCGCGTGCCCGCTGGGGAAGCTGTCGCCGGTGCCGTGGGCGATCGGATGGGCGACCACCGGGCGCAGCCGGCCGACCAGCGATTTCAGGACCGGGTCGAGCGTCAGCGCGCCCGCGCCGGTGACCAGGAGGTAGATTGCGAGCCGCCACCGGCGGCGGATGGCCAGGACGACGGCGGCCGCCCCGGTCAGCGTCCACAGCACGCCGCTGCTGCCCAGCCAGGTGACCGCCTTGATGACCCGGACCACCGCCGGGTGGCCCGCGACGAGGCTGTTCAGCCAGGCGGCCGCGCGGTGATCGGCGGACTCTAGCGGCGCCCACTGCAGCCGGACCAGCAGGAGCAGCAACGCGAACAGCAGCGCCGCCACCGTGACGACGGCAAGCGGCAGAAGGGTGCGGCGGGGCGCGGCCACGCTTGACATGGAATACCTACTGCCCCTTGCGAACTATTTCATCCCCGTTTGCTGACCCGCAGATGAGGTAGTTGACGGGCCATGCACTCTGCATCGGCGCCGGGCGTCACCCGCACGGCAAGGCGGGCTTCACACAGCCCGGCAGCACACTTCCTGGCCCGCGCGGGACTGACGGCGCGCGGGGTCATCTATATCCTGGTTGGCTGGGTCGCGGTGCTGGTCGCGCTGGGGCACAGCGCAAGCGAGCCGGACCAGCAGGGCGCCTTGCACATGCTCGCGGGCAAGCCCTTGGGGCTGGTCTCGCTGTGGCTGCTCGGCATCGGCTTCGCGGGCTACGCGCTGTGGCGGCTGAGCGAGGCCGCGTTCGGCGTCACCGGCGACCGGCCCGGGGCTGGCCCTCGGCTCAAGTCGCTGGCCCGGACGGTCATCTACGCGGGCCTGTCCTACCTGACGTTCACGGTGATCTCCGGCACGGACCGCAGCCAGTCCCGCCGGCAGCAGGACATCACGGCCAGCGCCATGCAGCACCCGGCCGGCCGGCTACTGGTCGGCGTCGTCGGGCTGGTCATCGTCGCCTGCGGCATCATCTTGATCGTCGAGGGCGCGCGCAAGAAGTTCATGAAGTACCTGCAGACAGCCCGGATGAGCGCCCGGACGCGCCGTGTCGTCAAGGTGCTCGGCATGACCGGCACCATCGCCCGGGGGCTGGTCTTCGCGCTGGTCGGCGTGCTGGTGATCGCCGCCGCGGTCACCCATAAGGCATCGGAGTCCGGCGGCATCGACAAGGCGCTGCTGACCCTGCGCAATCAGCCGCTGGGTGAGTTCCTGATGCTGGCGGCCGCGCTCGGCCTGGTGGTCTTCGGCGTCTACGGGCTGTGCGAGGCCCGCTGGCGGAAGGTCTGAGCCGGTGGGCGACGTCACGGTGGTCGCGCACTCACGCAAGAGCTTCGGCGGCGGCCTGCCGGAGTTGCGGCGGATCCTGGCCGATGCGGGCGTGACCGATCCGCGGTGGCATGAGGTGAAGACGAGCCGCCGGGCGCCCAAGTACGCGCGCCAGGCGGCCGCCAAGGGAGTCGACGTGCTGTTCGTCTGGGGCGGCGACGGCACCGTGCAGCGCTGCATCGACGCGGTGGCGGGCACCGACACCGCGGTGGCGATCCTGCCCGCGGGGACCGCGAACCTGCTGGCGGCGAACCTGAACGTGCCGCACGACCTCGCCGGGGCGGTGCACGTCGGGTTGCATGGCGGCCGGCGCCGGATAGACACCGGCTCGGTCAATGGCGAGCACTTCACGGTCATGGCCGGCGCGGGCTTCGACGCGCGGATGATCTCCGACGCCGACCGGGGCACGAAGGACCGGCTAGGCCGGGCCGCCTACGTCGTCACCGGGATCAGGAACCTGCGGGCGCGCCGGGTGCGGGCGATCGTGGAGGTGGACGGCAAGCGCTTCTTCAAGGGCAAGGTGGCGTGCGTGCTGGCCGCGAACGTGGGCAAGATACTCGGCGGAATCGAGGCCTTCCCGCAGGCGCAGCCGGATAGCAGCCGCCTCGAGCTGGGGGTGGTGACGGCCCGCAATCCGGTCCAGTGGGCGCGGACGTTCGGCCGGCTCGCCCTGGGGAATCCGGGGAAATCTCCGTTCGCCAAGGTCACCCGGGGAAAGAAGATCACGATCCGGTTCGAGGAGAAGGTCCGCTACGAGCTCGACGGCGGCGCGCGCCCGGCCCGCAGGAAACTGCGCATAAAGGTCCATCCGAGCTCGGTCACCGTGTGCGTCCCGCCTGAGTAGCGGCCTGCCGGACGCCGAGCACGGCGATCTCCACGCCGTCATCAACGCCCCGCAGGTTGAAGCAGTCAACGGAGACCCGCGACGGCGACGGGGCTGCGGGCGCGATCGTGACATCAGTGCGCGGTGCATTTCAGGCCTGGGAGCGTGGCCGGCGCGGCGCCCGTGCCGAGCAGGCCGAACGCGGTTGAGCTCCCAGTTTGCAAGGCTCCGTTATAGCTGAGGTTGCTGATCGTGACGGCCGCGCCGGACTGCGCCTGCGTGGCGCTCCAGATCTGGGAGATGGCCTGGGACCCGGGCCACGAGTAGCTGACGGTCCAGCCGGCCGTCGGCGCCGGGCCGGAGTTGGTGACGGTGAAGCCGAGCTGGAAGCCGGTGTTCCAGGAGTTGGCCAGCGACCAGGTCGCCGTGCAGCCGCCGGCCGCGGTGCTGGTGGACGTGGGAGTCGGGGTCGGGGTCGGGGTCACCGTCGGGGTCGGGCTGGTGGTCGGCGTGGGGCTGGTGGTCGGGGTCGGGCTGGTGGTCGGGGTCGGGCTGGTGGTCGGGGTGGGGCTGGTGGTCGGGGTGGGCGTGGGCGACGGCTGCGCCCCGGTCCCGTTGGACAAGACCACGATCGACTCGGCCGGCACGTTCACCGACGCTCCGGAGAAGCTGGCGGAGGTGACGGACGGGCTGGCGGCGGAGTAGGAGTACTCGGTCTCGGCGGTGCTGGTGATGCCGAGGCTGGAGGTGGAGATCGCGTACCCGCGGGACGGGTCGGCGTTGACCAGCATCACCGAGTAGCCGCCGCCGGGCTGCTGCGCGTAGTAGCCGTAGATGTTCGGCGTCGGCACGAGCAAAGTGCCGACCTTGGCGCCCTTGACCGCCAGCTTGGACGCGAGCTGGTAACCGTAGTACGGCGCGTACGGGGTATCGGCGGCGGGCTCGCCGCTGCTGCCCGAGGAGAACATGCCGAAGTCGGCGGTCGGGGTGCCGTAGTTGTGCACGTCCCACCAGTCCACGGACTGCGCGCCGAAGGACAGCCATTCCATCGAGTTCGCGGCGGCGAACAGCGCGCCGACGGGCTGCTCGTTCCAGGCGTTCGCGGTTTGCGAGATGTTGGTCTCGCCGACCACGAAGTAAGCGCTCGGGTCGTAGGTGGCCAGCGCGGCGTGCACTTCGGCCGCCGCCGCGGGGATGTTGTCGACCAGCGACATGATCGACTGCACGCTCTCGCCGCTTGGCACCCCGTTGATCGGGTACCAGTGCACGTCGGCGCAGTTGATGTCGGCGGCGTCGGCGGACAGGATCGTGGAGTTCCACTGCTGGAAGTTATCGACCCCGGAGCCGGGGGCGAGGTTCCCGTCCATGCCGTAGTCGTAGCAGATCTGGGCGTTCGGGTTCGCGGCCTTCATCGCCTGCATGTAGCCGAGGGCGTTGCTGGCGTAGGACGCCGCGGTGTGCGGGTTGGCGTGGTTGTCGATCTCCCACGAGCCGTACTCCTCGTTGCCGATCTCCCACAGCGAGACTCCCTGCCCGGAGGTCGCGGACTGGGTGACCCAGGCGGCGGCGTCGGCCGGGGTGTCGGACCCGTAGTTGACGGTGACGAACTTCTGGCCGCCGGTGATCGCGTCGACCTGCGTGGAGTACGCCGCGAAGTTAACCGGGTCGGCGGTGCCCTGGTAGGTGTTGGGCTGCCACAGGTAGCCGTCGGCGTAGGACCCGCCGGGGTAGCGGATCAGCCCGGTGCTGGCCGACGACAAGCTGGTGGCGATGGCCGGGTCGGGGAAGTTGGTGTCCCAGGACGCGGTGTTGACGCCGAGCGGGTCAAGCGGGCCGCTCAGCATGGCACTGCCCGATCCCTGTGACGGCCCGGCGCACGACACGGCCGGGATGGGGTTGGCCGTGCCGTTGTAGTCGGCGTTGAAGCCGAACGTGGCGGACTGGCCCGGGGTCAGCACCGCATTGTAGGTCCCGCCGGGGGTGGCGGTCACGGTCGCCCCGGCCTGAGTCACGGTCGCGCTGTAGGGCGAGCCGGGAACGATCGTCTGGCCAGCGCCGAACGTCCAGCTGACCGTCCACGTCTGGATGGTGTAGGGCGCGTTGTTGGTGACGGTGACGGTGGCGCCGAAATCGGGCGGGCTGTTGGACGGGGTCTGCCACCCGATCGTGAAAGTTGCAGCGCAGGCCGCCCCGGTATCAGCGGGCGCGCGCGGCGCGGTGAGGACGACTCCGGTAATCGCGGCCGCCGCAGTGACGACGGAGGCCATGGTTAGGGCGCGGATGCGGGTGAGCGACCTGGACATGCGGGCTCCTGCGTGGGCGACGGGCGGACCCTCGGCCGACTGGCTGCTTTACCGGTTAAGCAGCGGTGACGATACGCTTCCCCGCCTTGAAGTCAAGGGCGCTGGTCAGCGGCTGGCGTCGGAGAATTCCGGCGCGGGCGGGACTTGCCGGCCGCGGTCGCGGACACGCCGCAGACCCGGCCACATCCCGGCGCGACCGGTCAGCGCGACCAGGCTCGGCACCAGGAGCGAGCGCACGACGAAGGTGTCCACCACGACCCCGACGGCCATGATGATCGCCATCTGCCGGAACTGCTGCAAGGGGATCACCGCCAGCAGCCCGAAGCTGGCCGCCAGCGCTATCCCGGCGGTGGTGATGGCCCGCGAGGCGCGCGGGGCGGCGATGGCGACCGCGTCCCGGGCCGGCCGGGACCGGGCCTCCTCCCAGATCCGGCCGACCACGAACACGTTGTAGTCCGACCCCAGGGAGACCAGCAGCACCCCGGCCGCGAACGGCACGAAGTACACCAGGTCAGGTGATCCGAGGACCGCGTCGCTGATCACGACGGTCAGCCCGAGGGTGGCGAGCACCGCGAGCAGGCTGGCGGCCAGCAGGTAGACCGGGGCCAGGAGGGCGCGCAGGAACAAGAACAGCAGCAACAGCGTCACGGCCATGATCACCAGCCCGACGCGCCACAGGTCGGACGCGGTCGCGTTGATGGCGTCGCTGGTCAGCGCGCTCTGCCCGCCGACCTCATACCGGACGCCGCGCAGGCCGGCCGCCGCCCCGAGCGCGGGCAACCGGGCGGTGAGCACCCGTATCTGCCCGATCGCGGTGGCGTTCAGCGGATCGCGGTCGGATACGAGCGCGAGCCGGACCGCTCCCCCGTCCTTGGCGACCATCGGGTTGCGCGCGGAGTCGGGTGAGGAGGCGGGGATGACCGATGGCCCGATGACACTGGCCACGCCGGGCTGGCGGCGCAGCGCGTCCTCCAGGCGGTTGACCGCGGCGGCCTGCGACGCCGTACCGCTGACCGAGCCCGGGCCCGGGCCGATGACGAGTACCTCGGCCGGCGCGAGGATCCCGGGGGCGAACCCGGCCGCGGCGGCGGCCCCGGCCCGGGCCACGTCCGACGACGACGGCATCTCGCCGATCAGCGGGGAGCCCAGCCCCAGCCCACGGGCCGAGGAGGCCGCCAGCCCCAGCCCCGCCACGCAGCCCGCGACCACCAGCAACGCAACGGGCCTGGTGGTGGCCATCCGCGCGAACCGCGACTGCGAGCCGGGGGCCTGGGTGGGGGCGACCCGCCGGAACATCAGGCCGCCGAATACGCCCAGCAAGGCCGGCATCAAGGTCAGCGAGACCACCATGGACACCAGCACCGTCGCGGCCAGACCGGGGCCGAAGGCGCGCA
Organism: Streptosporangiaceae bacterium; assembly: GCA_025935815.1. Lineage (GTDB taxonomy): Bacteria > Actinomycetota > Actinomycetes > Streptosporangiales > Streptosporangiaceae > Trebonia. The sequence continues at coordinate 2,140 of JAICUO010000305.1, read as the reverse complement.
GCAGGCCACCGCGGGCCACGATGAGCGCCCCGGTGCCGGCCGCGACGATCAGCCCCGCCGCGAAGACGATCGGAGCCGAGGCGGTGGTGGAGTCGCGGGCGGCCTGCAGGCGGCTGGCGCCTTCGGCCAGCCGGGTGCGCATCCCGGCCAGGAAGAACACGCAATAGTCGGTGGTCACGCCGAGCAGCAGCACCACGAGGACCGGGTCGGCGTCCTCCGGAAGGGCGACCCCGGCGCGGCGAGCGCCCCAGGCGACGATCCGGATCGCGACCACGTACGCGGTTCCGGCGCAGGCCAGCGCGGTGAGCGGCGCGAGTACCGACCGGAACCGGACCCCGACGATGAGCGCGATCGCCAGCACCGTGAACAGCTCCACCCAGGGCAGGCGGCTGGCGATGATCGACGATTGCGCGGACTGGGCGGCCAGCGGCCCGGTGACGCCGACGACGTGGGTCAGGTAGCGGCTGGCGTACTGGCGGGCGGCCGCGACCTGCTGGTCCATCGTCGCGTCGGCTTGGAAGTCCAGGAACGTGACGATGGTGGAGGTGTGGCCGCGGACCCCGGCGAGCAGGCCGGCCACGTTGACGGGCGAGGTGGTGATCGAGGGCGAGACGCCGGCGCCGTTCGGGACCGGGACGACGGCCAGCAGGCCGGGGATGGTGGCGTGGCGGTCATAGGCGACGGCCGTGCGGGCCGCCTTGTCCACGACCGCGGGCGGCAGGCCGCGGGGTTCGCGCTGCACGATGGCGACGCCCGCCTCCAGCGGGTAGCCGAACAGCCGGGCGGCGTCGGCGTCCGCGTGGGCGGCCGCGGACCCGGCGGGAATCAGGTCCGCGAAGCCACCCGAGGATGGAAGCGGCGGCAAGAACAGCACCGCGGCGACCACGGCGGCGGCCCAGCCGAGGATGAGCGGAAGCCGGAACCCGACCACGAGATACGCGTAAGCCTTCGCCACGAAGGCCGTCACTACCCGGCATCGGCCGCTTCATGGCAGCGCGAAGGTCGCGGTTAGGGATCAGCCGACAGCACCCGGCGGGGGTGGCGGCCGTCGACGTACCCGACGAACGGCGGGTAGATGTCGTAGCCGAGCAGTTCCTGCAGCCGCTTCGGCAGCGTACGGGCGACGTCCCTGGGAACGGCGAGGCAGTGGTTCTCCTGGGGCCGCAGCCAGCCCGCCGCGTACTCCAAGATCACGCCGAGCCGCGGCCGGGGAGTCCGGTTCGCGCCGCCCCCGTGCCAGAGGCTGCCCAGGTAGAACATCGCTGACCCGGGTGACATCACCGCGGTCTCCACGGCGTCGTTAGGCCCAGGCCGCCGGCCCGGCTCCCACCGGTGGCTGCCGGGTATCAACCGGGTGGCCCCGTTCTCGGCGGTGAACTCATCGAGCGGCCACATGGTGTTGACCACCAGCGGCGGATGCGGTTCGGGCACCGGGTAAATGGAGTCGTCCCGGTGCAGGACCTGGGCCTGCTCGCCCGGCCCGATGCAGATGCCGACCGGGGCGCTGAGCTGGTAGTGGCCCAGTACCTGGTCAAGGACGCCAAGCAGCAGCGGGTCGGTGGCGGCGTCGTCGAACACGCGGGTCTTGGCGAACAGCGCGTAGATCCGCTGCGTGCCGTATCCCTCGAAGGCGTTCCGCCCGGTCTTGGTGGTGCGCAGCACCCGGGCCAGGTCGGCGTGGGCATCGCGCACCCCGTCGGGGGTCATCATGCCGGTCACGACCACGCAGCCGTCGTCGATCAGCCGCCGGGCCACATCGCGGCTGGGCGAGGTGGCGGGCATCGTCGCTGCATACGGCATCCCCATGCCACCATTGTCGGCCGCGCGGGCCCCCGCGGTACAGGTGCGCGGGGCTATCGTCAGCAGTTCGTGTCGAGGGTGGTGCACCGCGCCCAGCGCGAAACCGTAGGTCCAGCGTACGCGCCCCGACGAATCGCCGGTGAGCCGGACATCATGGGTTATATCAGCGGCCCGAATTTAATTATGGAGTCCCGGGCTAGCCAGCGCGTTATGGGTTGCGCTATGGTTTCGCCGATAAGAAGGACAGACTGGTTTCGTCGCGCGTGCACTCGCGGGTGAATCTCACGGGATTTCTTGGCGCGCGGCGCGATTCTGTCATAAGGTCAACACCCGCCAGCTC
>JAICUO010000665.1 GCA_025935815.1 Streptosporangiaceae bacterium | reverse complement strand
CGCTCGTCTTGCAATCCGGGTCACCTGTTGCCTCCGGCTGCGCCTTCCGGCAACACTGCCCTTCCGGCGACGCTGCCTTCCGACACTGCCCTCCGACGACACGGCGGCCCAGCCCCGATACTGCCTGGCGAACCTGGCCCTCGGCTCCACGGCGCAAAATCCGCCGACCGGTTTCACCTTCAGGGGGAGATTTATAGATATGCTGTCCTACGATTGATAGTGACAGTAGGGTGGCTGGCCACCAGGGTCAACTAACCACGCCCGAACCCTCTCAACGTGTCGCTGTTCCGTCTCCATCGTCTCACGGAAGCAGTGCCCCATTCGGTGGCGCCTCATTTGGTGACGACGGTCCCGGGGGCGCTGACGTCGTAGTAGCGCACCGGGCTGGGCGGCCCTGAGTTGCCGGGCGGCACCGTGTTTCCGGGCGGCACCGTGCTTCCGGGCGGCACCGTGCTTCCGGGCGGCACCGTGCTTCGCATCAAGGTTGCTAGTTCCTGGGCCTTGACGCTGGCGCGGTCGGGACCACCCCAGTCGACCGTCACGCCACCGGACAGGTACAGCCGCACCGCGGGACTAGTCCCGGAGCTGGGGGCGTTGGCGGAAACCGCCTTGACCTGATGGGACAGCCAGCCGGGCAGCCCCGCGAGCACGGCGGCCACCGTGGCGACGCCCTGGTCGCCACGCAGCTCGCTGCCCGGCAGGGTGGTCTGCAGCAGCGGGAGCCGGGCGGGCCTGGCCTTCGCCCAGTTCACGATGACCCCGGCATGGTCAACGAGGTCATAGCCGCCGCCAGCCATCCGGACAGCCACCACGGGCACCCGCTCCCGGATGGTGATCGCCAGCCCGTCGGGCCACTGCTTGGAGACCCGGGCGGTCTCCACCTGCCTGATCCTCGCCGCTACCCGCAGCGCGACCTGCGTCGGGTCCACCCGGATCAGCGGCGTCCCCGCGGGGACGTTCGCCGCCGCGATCACCTGCGCGGGCGTGACCAGGTGGGTGCCGGTCACCGTGATGGCCCGCACCACCAGCAGCCGGGATCCCAGCAACGCGAACGTCACCGCGCCGACGATGCCCACCCCGGCGAGCACGAAGAACGCGGCCCGCCATTTCTTCCGGGGGGTAGACACCTTCTTACTGGGGGGATGAACGCCAATCCCCCCAGACCCCCCGCCTTCAGGGCCTCCCGCCGTACCATCCGCCCGGAACGGGTCGGTACTCGCTTTGGCTCCCGAGCTGCCTGCCTTATCTCCCCGCGAAGCGCCCGCCGCACCGCCTCGCATAGAAGAAGAGGCCAGCTCGCCGTCCGCGGCGCCTTCGGCCGAGAGTGCCCGGGGAGCCTGAGGGCCGGCGTCGTCAGCCACGGGCGGCGATCTCGGCGAGGATGAGGGGGCCGAGGCGGGTGACGTCGCCAGCGCCCATGGTCAAGACGACATCACCGGATGCCGCGATGTCCGCGATGGTGGCGGGGACGTCCGCGACGTCGGGCAGGTACCGCACGCCGCCGGGGACCGCGCCGGCCACCAGCTCGCCGGTCACGCCCGGCTCGGGGTCCTCGCGGGCGGCGTACACGTCAAGGACGACGGCGACGTCGGCCAGGCCGAGTGCCGCGCCGAACTCGGCGGCGAAGATCCGGGTGCGGCTGTACAGGTGCGGCTGGAAGACTGCGATGACCCGCCCGTCGCCCGCGACCTGGCGCGCGGCGGCGAGGTCGGCGGCCAGCTCGATCGGGTGGTGCGCGTAGGTGTCTAGGACCCGGACGCCGCCCGCCTCGCCCTTGGGCTCCATCCGGCGGGCCGCGCCCCGGTAGGTGGCCAGCGCCGCCGCCGCGTCCTGCGCGGGAACCCCGAGCTGGATGGCAAGGGACAGGCAGCCGGTTCCGTTGAGTGCGTAATGGCTGCCAGGGACGCCGACGGACAGCCGCCACTGTTCTTCCCGCGGTCCGGTGACGGTGCAGCTCGTGGTCAGGCCGGCCACGGCGATGTCGCTGACCTGGTAGTCGGCGGCGGCCGATTCCCCGTAGGTGACCACGCGCAGCCCCCGCGACCGGCCATGGCCGGCGGCCACCCGCGCGCCGGGATCGTCGGCGCAGGTCACCAGCAGCCCGCCGGGGACGATCCGGTCGACGAAGGCGCCGAACGACGCCCGGTACGCCTCGACGGTCCCGTAGTTGTCCAGGTGGTCGGCGTCAATGTTGGTGATGACGGCGGCGTTGGGGGCCAGCATGAGGAACGACCCGTCGCTCTCGTCGGCCTCGGCGACGAAATCGCGGCCGCCCTCGTCGGCCGCGTTGAGCCCGGTGGAGGCCAGGGTGCCGCCGATGACATAGCCGGGGGCGGCGCCGGTGCCGAGCAGCACGGTGGTGATCATCGACGTCGTTGTGGTCTTGCCGTGCGTGCCGGTGATCGCGATGACCCGGCGCCCCTGCGCCAGGGACGCCAGCGCGCCCGCCCGGTGCAGCACCCGCAGCCCGCGCGCCCGGGCCAGGGCCAGCTCGGGGTTGTCGTCGCGGATGGCGCTGGAGACAACGAGGGTGTCGGCGTCCCCAAGGTTGGCGGCGTCGTGCCCGACGTGGACGCGAGCGCCGAGCGCCTCCAGTTCCTTCAGCGTGCCCGAGTCGGCCGAGTCGCTGCCGGAGACCGGCACTCCACGGGCGAGCATCAGCCGCGCGATCCCGGACATCCCAGCCCCGCCGATGCCGGCGAAGTGCACCCGGCCGAGGTCGCTCAGCGGGACGACTTCAGCGGGCTTCACCAGTGCCATTGAGAGCTGCTCTCCTTAACGGGCCTTATCGGGCGTGCCGGTGGCGGCCGGGGGACGGCGCGGTCCCCGGGGACGACGCGGGCCCGGGGGCGGGCCGCGCGCTGGCGGCGCGCTGGCTCGCGGCCCGCTCTTGCGTCGGCTGGAAGAAGCCCCCCTCGGGGACCGGCGCGGACCGGTAGTCCGGTGCTTGCGGGCGGGAGCCCGGCTGGCGGCGGGCCAGCGGACCGGGCGCCTGCTGGTGGGGTGCCTGCTGGTGGGGTGCCTGCAGGTGGGGTGCCTGCGGCGGCCACTGCTGGCCGGCCGCGGGCGGCTCCGGCTGCGTGGCCGGAGCACTGGCGGCGGCGATGGCGGCCGGGCGGGCGGGAGTGCTGGCGACCACCTCGATGACGGCCCGCGCCAGCGCCCGGTCGGCGTCCCGGCGACCCAGCCGGGCGGCGGCCTCGGACATGGCGACGACGCGGTCGACGTTGGTGAGCACCGGCAGCAGCGAGGACTTGATCCACCCGGGGGTGAGCTCGGCGTCATCGACGATCATCCCGCCGCCTTGCTGCACGATGGGCATCGCGTTGAGCCGCTGCTCGCCGTTGCCGATGGGCAGCGGCACGTAGGCGGCGGGCAGGCCCACGGCCGTGAGCTCGGCGCAGGTCATCGCGCCGGCCCGGCACAGCGCGAAGTCGGCGGCGGCGTAGGCCAGGTCCATCCGGTCCACGTAGGGGACGGCGACGTAGGGCGCCCGGCCGGGCGGCGGGGAGATCTCGCTGGCGTGCTTCGGCCCGGTGACGTGCAGGACCTGTACTCCGGCGGCGAGGATGGCGTCCACCGCGCCGGCCAGCGCCCGGTTCAGCGAGCGGGCGCCCTGCGAGCCGCCGGTGACCAGCAGCACGGGCATGTCAGTGCGCAGGCCGAAGTGCCCGCGGGCGGTGTCGCCGAGCGCGAGCCGGTCAAGCTCGGCGATCTGCCGCCGGATCGGCAGCCCGATGTAGCGCGCGTGGCGCAGCCGCGCGTCCGGGTGGCCGGTGAACACGTGCGTGGTCATCATCGCGCCGAGCCGGTTGGCGATCCCCGGTCGCGGGTTCGCCTCGTGCACCACGATCGGCACGTTATGCCGCTTGGCGGCCAGGTAAGCCGGCGCGGACACGTACCCGCCGAACCCGACCAGCACGTCCGCGCCGGTCTTGTCCAGCACCTTGCCGACGGCGTGAATCGCCCCCGCCAGCCGCCCGGGCACGGTCAGGTACTTGGCCGACAGCGATCGCGGCAACGGCACGGCGGGCATCAGCTCCAGCTCGTACCCGCGCAACGGGACCAGTCGGGTCTCCAGGCCGCGCTCGGTGCCCAGGCATGTCACCGAGATGGACTTGTCCGCCTGCCGCAGCGCGTCCGCGAGCGCGAGCGCCGGCTCAATGTGCCCGGCCGACCCCCCGCCGGCTAGTACGACCCTCAT
>JAICUO010000538.1 GCA_025935815.1 Streptosporangiaceae bacterium | reverse complement strand
TGATGCACGACATCGGCCAGCTGTCGCTGCGCGATCCGATCCCGGGGGGAGCGACGGTCCTGGTCAGCCGCGAGGACCAGCGGCGCATCGCCGAGTACGGCGCCGAGGTCATCCAGCAAGCCAAGGTGCTCGACTCCGTCGCCGACATCGTCCGCCGGCAAAGCGACCCTGCCCGCACGCCCAACCGCGCCGACGAGCCGCCGCTGAGCAGCCGCATCATCCGGGCCGCGAACGCCTTCGACGACCTGGTGGGCAGCTCGGTAGAGCCCAGCCGGGCCGCCGCCGCGGTGGAGCGGCTCCGCCTGGACACCGCCGGCGAATACGACCTGGCGGTCGTCGAGGCCCTCGCCACCCTGGTCGCCCGCCGCCCCTAAACGCCGGTCGTCGTCCTCGGGTACTCGACTTCCGGGTCGGTGATCACGTTGACCAGGTAGGGGACGCCGGAGTCGAAGGCGCGGCGCAGGGCCGGGCCGATCCGCGCCGGGTCAGTGACCAGCTCGCCGGCGCCGCCGAGCGCCCGGACGACCTCGTCGTAGCGGGTACCCGGGGTCAAGTCGGCGGCCACGTCATACCCGAACAGGGCGCGCATCGGCCACTTCTCCAGGCCCCAGCCGGCGTTGTTGCCGCACACCATCACCACGGGCAGCTTGTGCCGGACGAGGGTGTCCACGTCCATCAGCGACAATCCCGCCGCGCCGTCGCCAAGCAGCAGCACCACCTGCGACGACGGGCGCGCCAGGCGCGCCGCCATCGCGTACCCGAGGCCGGTGCCCAGGCAGCCGAACGGGCCCGGGTCCAGCCATCCGCCGGGCCGCCGCGGCTCGACGTGCCGGCCGGCGAAGGAGACGAAGTCGCCGCCGTCGCCAATCACCACCGCGTCATCGTCCAGCAGGCGCAGCAGCTCACCGTAGACCCGCACCGGATGGATCGGGTCGGCCGCGGACGCCAGCAGCGGCGCGTCGTCTGCCACCGAGGCGCGCACCGCATCGTGCAATCTCGGCAGCCACGATGCGTCCGCGGCGGTGCTCGCCGTCCCCGCCAGCTCAGTGAAGAACGTCGCCAGGTCACCGGACACGCCCGCCGCCAGCGGGCAGTGGGCCGCCAGCCCCGCGGCCGAGTCGGCGACGTGGACGACCGCCGCCGGGGCGTCCTTCGGGCCGAACTTCCCGTACCGGAGCCGGAAGTCCAGCGGCGTCCCCGCCACGATCACCAGGTCCGCCTCGGCCAGCGCGATCCCGCGGGCGCGGCTGACCAGCAACTCGCGCCCGCCCGGGAGCACGCCACTGGGTATCACGCCCCGCGCTTGCCCGTTGGTTATCACCGGCAGCCGCAGGGCCTCGGCGAAGCCGCGGGCGGCGTCTTCGGCCCGGCCGAGCCACACGTCCGAGCCAAGGATGAGGACCGGCCGCCTGGCCGTCGCCAGCAACCGGGTGACCGCGTCGAGCTGGGCTTGATCGGGGCGGGAGGCACGGTCGCGTTGGGCCGGGGAGATCTCGACCTCGCTCTGGTCGTAGATCGTCTCCAGCGGGAAGTCCAGGAACACCGGGCCGCGGCGCGGGCTGGCGGCCAGCGCGAACGCCTCGTCCACGGCGGCCGCGATCTTGAGCTTGTCGTGCACGGTCGCGGCGTGCTTGGTGACCGGGGCGAGCAGCGGCACGTGGTCCATCTCCTGCAGCGCGCCAGTGCCCCACAGGTAGTCCGGCGCCCGGCCGCCGATCACGACCAGCGGCGCGCCGTTGAAGTAGGCGCTGGTCACCGCGCTGACGCTGTTCGTGACGCCCGGGCCGGCGGTGACCACGGCCAGTCCCGGGTCACGCGTGAGCCGGCCGGTGGCCTCGGCGGCGAACACGGCGGTCTGCTCGTGCCGCACGTCGATCAGCCGCATCGGCGTCGGCCCCTTGGCCGCCGCGTCGTAGAGCGGGAACACGTGGCCGCCGGAGAGGGTGAACATGACGTTCACCCCGTGCCGCTGGGCCACCTCGACGGCCTGGTTGCCCCCATGCCCGGATAGTCGCATCACGAAGCCCGACGCTACCAGCGAGTAAGGGACGGGCATAGAGCCAGGTCCGGCGCGACGGCCAGGAGACCTCATGATTGATCAATCAGGTTGTTGCCTAATCTCCTCATAAGGCGCACCATAGTTGGAACCTTCGTGACGAGTGTCACATGCGATTGCAGGAGGATACCGATGACTGAGCCGGCCGCCGCCCCCAGCGGCCCAGGTAGCACAGGCGCCCCACCGGAGGGGAGGCGCAACCCGCTCGCCGCGCACCCAATAACCTCGCTGCTAATTGGGTTGCTGTTGCTCGCGTCGATCTTCTTCGCGCTCTACGTGCCGCTATACGGGAGGCTCACGCCGAAGGTCGGCGACTGGCCGTTCTTCTACTTCTACCTGCTGGCCTTCATGCCGGTCATGGCGTTGGTGCTGTGGGTCGTCACCCTCTTGCAGCGTCGGCTTGGCACCCAGGCGGGCGGACCACGATGAGCCACGTCAACTCGACCGTCTTCACGATCGTCGTCGCCGTCTTCATCCTCGTCACCGGGATCGGGTTCGCCGCCTCGCGCTGGCGCCGCGCGCAGGACATGATGCACCTGAACGAGTGGGGGCTGGCCGGGCGCGGCTTCGGGACCTTCATCACCTGGTTCCTGCTCGGCGGTGACCTGTACACCGCGTACACCTTCATCGCCGTGCCGGCGCTGGTGTACGCGTCGGGCTCGATCGGCTTCTACGCGGTCGCGTACACGATCGTCGCCTACCCGATCGCGTTCATCTTCCTGCCCCGGCTGTGGTCGGTCTCCCACGTCCACAACTACGTGACGCCGGCCGACTTCATCCGGGGCCGCTACGGGTCGCGCGGCCTGGCGCTGAGCGCGGCCGTCACCGGCATCCTGGCCACCATGCCGTACATCGCCTTGCAGCTCGTCGGCATCCAGGCGGTCCTGACGGTCATGGGCGTGGGCGCCGACACGACCAACACCTACCTCCAGGACGTGCCGCTGTTCATCGCGTTCGTCGTGCTGGCGATCTATACCTACCTGTCCGGGCTGCGCGCCCCGGCGGCGATCGCGTTCGTGAAGGACACGATCATCTACGTGTTCGTCATCGTGGCGGTCTTCTACATACCGGCCAAGATCGGCGGCTGGGGCCATATCTTCGGCGCCGCGCAGACGCACTTCACCTCCACCAACCCCGCGACCGGCAAGCCGTTCGGCACGTTCCTGCCGACCACCAAGAAGGTCGGCTCCACGCAGCTCGACTTCGTCACCCTGGCCCTCGGCTCGGCGCTCGCGCTGTTCATGTACCCGCACGTCATTACCGGGACGCTGGCGGCCAGGCGGCGCGGGGTGATCAAGCGCAACATGTCCCTGCTGCCCGCCTACAGCGTCGTCCTGGCCCTGATCGCGCTGTTCGGCTACATGGCGGTCGCCGACCCCGCCACGGTGGCGAGCGTGAAGAAGACCGGCAACGCCCAGCTGTCGGTGCCCTACCTGTTCCAGAACCACTTCCCGAGCTGGTTCACCGGCGTCGCGTTCTCCGGCATCATCATCGGCGCGCTGGTCCCGGCCGCGATCATGTCGATCGGCGCCGCGAACCTGTTCACCCGCAACATCTTCAAGGAGTTCTTCAAGCCGGACGCGACGCCGCACCTGGAGACGCGCGTGTCCCAGTGGGCCTCGCTGGTGGTCAAGCTGGGCGCGCTGTACTTCGCGGTCGAGCTGCCGAAGACGTTCTCCATCAACTTGCAGCTGCTGGGCGGGGTGTGGATCCTGCAGACGTTCCCGATGCTGGTCGGCGGCCTGTACACCCGCTGGTTCCACCGCTTCGCGCTGATCCCGGGCTGGCTGGCCGGGATGGCGTACGGCACGCTCGCCGCCTACAACACGTCCTCGCCGACGTCCTCGCACTGGGCGTCATCGTCGGACATCGTGTTCGGCTTCACGCTCTACATCGGGATCAGCGCGTTCATACTCAACCTGGCGATCTCGGTGGTGCTGACCCTGGTGCTCAGGGCGTTCAAGGTCCCTGAGGGACCTGACGAGACCCTGCCCCGCCACTTCACCGCCGAGGCAACCGACGCCCCGGCGAAGGAGCGCGCGCCCGTGCCCGCTGGCGAGGCGCGCCCGGCCCCCGGCGGGTAGGCGGTTTCCTGCAGTCAGGCCAGCGCGGCCCGGGTGCCGCCCAGGGACGCCACGAGGCCCTCGCGGGCCACGCGGAGGAAGTCAGCGCGCCCGAGGGCGCCCGCTCCCTCGGGGAGGATGCCCGCTATCGGGGCACCCGCGGCCACCGGGAGGTCGGCGAGGTTCTGCTCGTCGGCCAGGCCGGGATCGCGCGGCCAGCTGCCGATGACCAGGCCGGCGCAGCCGAGGCCCCGCGCCGACAGGGCCTCGCGGGTCAAGGCGGTGTGGTTGAGGGTGCCCAGGCCGGCCGCCGCGACGACGAGGACCGGAGCGTCCAGCGCGGCCGCGACGTCGGCGAGCGTGCGGCCCGCCCGGTCATAGCGGACCAGCAGGCCGCCGGCTCCCTCGACGAGGACCAGGTCGCGCTCGGCGGCCAGCTTCGCGATGTAGTCGGCGGCGGCGCCCGCGTCCAGCGGGGGCAGGCCAGACACCCGCGCCGCCGCCTCCGGGGACAGCGGATCGGGGAAGCGGGCCAGCTCATGGGTGTCGGTCACGCCAGCCAGCCGGATGACCGTGTTGATGTCGGGAACGTCGGAATTGCCGGGGTCATCATCGCGGATGCCGGTCTGGGCGGGCTTGACGACCGCGACGCCGCGGCCGGCCGCGCGCGCGAGCGCCGCGATGGCCGCGGTGACGATGGTCTTGCCCACGCCGGTCCCGGTGCCGCTGATGACCAGGATCCCGGCCGGGCCGTGAGCGGCGCCCGGGGGAGGGGATCGCCCGGCGGGGGCGCCGGTCACAGGCTGAGGTTGTTCCGCCGCAGCCGGGTGACGAACTTGTAGCGGTCGCCGCGGTACCAGGACTGCGCCCACTCCACCGGATGGCCGGTCGAGTCAATCGCGTGCCGGGACAGCAGCAGCAACGGGATGCCGGGATCCACGCCGAGCAACTGCGCGTCGTGCGGGTCGGCCAGCACCGTCTCGATCGTCTCCTCCGCCTCGGCGAGGTGGATGCCGAAGTCTGTGCGCAGCGTCTCATACAGCGACGCGTGCCGTTCCAGCTGTTTGCGCAGGCCAGGGAAGCGCCGGGCCGGCAGGTGCGAGGTGTCGATCGACATCGGCTCGCCATCGGCGAGCCGGAGCCGGTGCAACCGCAGCGCCCGCCCGCCGGGACGGATGCCCAGCAACCCGGCCAGGTGCTCATCGGCGGTCACGTACCCGACTTCAAGGATTCGCGTCTGCGGGTGCAGGCCGTGCTGGCGCATGCCTTCGGTGTAGCTGGCCAGCTCGAGCAGCTG
>JAICUO010000278.1 GCA_025935815.1 Streptosporangiaceae bacterium | reverse complement strand
GTGAAGGCCGGGCACGAGAACGCCGCCCGCCTGTCCGTCAAGGTCACCTCCCCGGCGGGCGGCGTCCCGGCCGGGAAGGTCACCATCAAGGCCAGCGGGACCGCCTTGGTGACCCTGGCCCTGAGCAAGGCCGGCACCGCTGGGTGGACGCTGCCGGCCAGCAGGCTCAGGCCCGGCACCTACCAGCTGACCGTCAGCTACGCCAGCAGCAACGGCTACCAGCCGTCCCTCTCACCGAAGAAGGCGCTGACCGTCACGAAGTAGCGAGCTCAGCGCGGACGGCGGCGATTGCCCAGCGAATCGAGGAGGTCGCGGGCGGCCTTCGCCGCCGATTCCGCCGTCCGCAGCGCGGACCGCAGCGCGGGCGGGATGTCCAGGTCGTCGAGCGGGCCGCCGTCGCTGTGCTCCACCGGAACGCCGGGCGGGATGTCGACGGTGAAGTCCCGGCCATCAGCTGACAGCGGCGCCACGTCCCGGAACTCATAGCGCCGGAGCAGGGAATCGCCCTGGTAGGAGGACAGGCGGGTTACGATGCCCAATTGGGCGTCCACGACGAGGTCCGCGTTTTCCAGCCGCCCCAGCATCGGCCGGCCGGCCCGGTCCGTCGGCCGCGCGGCGCGCAGCGCGAACCCGCGCCGCCCGCTGACCTCGGCCTCCAGCACGTCGGAGACATGAGCGGGGAGCAGCACGGCAGTGTCGATCAGCTCGGTGATCTCCTCATCCAGCGGGCGCACGGGGCCGACGATCACCCGGTCGTCGAACACCTGCCAGCGGCGCGTCCCGTCGCAGGCGATAACCCGGGGGTGGTTCTGGTTGCGGTAGCCCAGATGCTCGACCCGGTACCGGCCGCCGCCGCCGACCGCCACCCGGGTGGCCTGGTGCGCGGTGCCGACCCGGCCGAAGGCCGATCCGATCGCCGAACCGCCGCCCAGCCCATGGCCGCTGGTCCATGACCGCGCCCGCTCGCCGAAGCGTTCAGCGTCGAGCCACAAGTGCAGCGTCGCCGAGAACTCCGCGCGCCCGCTGCGGTGCAGCGCGTGCAGCACCTCATCGCTGGCCGGGCCGCCCGCGACCGCCGGGTCGAACCGGTCTCCGGCCGGCGGCATCGCCGCCTCGGGGTCTTCGGTGGTAGCGGTCTCCCAGGGGGCCGCGGCGCCTGCCCGCCGGGGGGCGCGCCGGGCGGTGAACCCGAGTACCTCGCCCGCGACGTTGACCGCGGACCGGGCCGCGCTCCATCCCGGCCCGGAGAACACCGACGACAGCGAGGCCAGCGGATCGCCGTGGCGGGCGGCGTCGTCTTCCGCGTCGTCGCCCGGTTCCGCCAGGTCGCCGGCCTCCGGCCCGAACCGCGCGTCCGACAGCTGCGCGAGATGGACCGTCCGCCCCTCGAAGAACTCCGCGAAGCGCAGCAAGATCCCCGTCTCGGCATCGGCGATGACCTCGATCCGCTCCGCCCGCCTGTCGCGGGCAGCGGCCCGCCACACGCCGGGGGCAGGGGTGGCGACGACGCGCAGCGTGGCCCGCCCGGCGAGCTCCGCCCGCTCCACCAGTTCCAGGGAGAAGGCGTTGAGCAGCGACGATGGCCACAGCAGCTCGGGATAGGGCGGCGGCAGGCCCGGCCCGTTCCCGTACCGGCGCCGGACCACCACATCGGGACCCGGCGGGTCCTCGCCGGGGGCGGCGACGGCCAGGATGTCCACCTGGTACCGGCCGCCGGGCGCTATCCGGAGCCTGGCCCGGTGCTCCTCCAGGCTCGGCTCCATCGGGGGCAAGTCCAGCAGCGGCGAGTCATCGCTGAGCCTCGGGACCAGGGATACTGGCCGGGACCTCATATGCGTCCAGTCGATGATCTCGCGTACCCGCGCCGTCAGCGACAACCGCGTCCAGTCCGCTCGGTAGAACAGCGCCACCAGGTCAGGCTCTTCAGTCATCCGTCCGCTCCCGTCAAGCGACCGACGCTCGGTCAACGGGACAGCTACCCCGGACGTGCCTCAGCTCACCAGTTCGGCGAGTACCGCCGTCAGCGTCTCGCCGAGGGGCGCGTCCAGCCGCGCGGCGGCGAGCTCGTCGCCGCGCGTCTCGCCCTGGTTGACGATCACCACCGGGATACCCAGCGACGCCGCGTGCCGCACGTAGCGCAGGCCGGACATGACCGTCAACGACGACCCCAGCACGACCAGCGACGACGCCGCGCGGACCTGCGCGTAGCACGCTTCCACCCGCGCCCGGGGCACGTTCTCGCCGAAGAACACCACGTCCGGCTTCAGCACCCCGCCACACGCGAGGCAGTCCACCACGGTGAACCCGGAGGTCTCCTCCAGCGCCACGTCCCCGTCCGGGTTCACCGCCGGACCACCCGCCTGCTGTTCCTGCTCAAGGCCAGGTGGCAAGATCACGCCGCGCGCGAATTCCCAGTCCGGGTTGGCGGCCCGCAGCCGCTCATCCAGCTCGGCCCGTGATGTCCGCTGCCAGCAGGACAGGCACACGACCCGGTGCAGGCTCCCGTGCAGCTCCGTCACCGCCGCCGCGGCATTGCGCATACTCCGTCCCGCGGCCTGGTGCAGGCCGTCGACGTTCTGCGTGATGATCGCGGTCACCAGCCCGCGCCGCTGGAGTTCGGCGACCGCGCGGTGCCCCGCGTTCGGCGTCGCGCCGGTCATGTGCCGCCAGCCTAGGTGGCTGCGCGCCCAGTACCGCTGCCGCGCCCGCTCGCTGCCGGTGAAGGCCTGGTAGGTCATCGGCCGCGCCGCCCGCGCCCGCCCGCTGGGTCCCCGGTAGTCCGGGATGCCGCTCTCGGTGGACAGGCCCGCGCCGCTCAGCACGACCGTCCCGCCGTCTCGCAAGGCCTGGGTCAGGATGCGCAACGAAACGGGCACCACGCTTCGTTCCGTCCGGTCTGGTGCTGTGTGCGTCACCCATCCATGGTGCCGGGTGCGACCGGGTGGCCCGTCCGCCGGGCGGCCGTGGCCTGCGGTGCGGTCACTCCAATCAATTACGTCTGGTAAAGGCCCTTTATTTGTCATTTAGCTTTGCCCTAAGGTTCATGAGCTGGGATTCATGTGCAATCTGGGAGGGATCGTGCGCAAGGGCAGAACTATCGGGCTTGCCATGGGAGCCGCCGCGGCCGCGGCCGCCGTCGTGGTGGCCGCCGCGACGGCGGCGCCCGCCGCGTCGCGGCCGGACGCGTCGACCGGGGCGACCGCGCCCAAGGTCAGCATCCGGCCGGGCGTCTTGCACTTGGGGAAGGTGTTCTCCAGTCCGCCGACCGGGCAATGCGCCCCCGGGATCACCTGCTACGTCCCGGCCCAGATGCAGAGGGCCTACAACCTGGGGCCGCTGTTCAGCAGGGGCATCACCGGCAAGGGCCGGACGATCGCGATCGTCGACTCGTTCGGCTCGCCGACGATCAAGAGCGACCTGGCCTTCTTCGACAAGACCTTCGGCCTCCCCGCGCCGCCGTCGCTGGCGGTCATCGCGCCGGTCGGCCGGATCCCCAAGTGGGACCCGGCCAACTCTGACATGGTCGGCTGGGCCGGCGAGACCTCGCTGGACGTGGAGTGGGCGCACGCCATGGCCCCAGGCGCGAACATCGTGCTGATCGAGACGCCGGTCTCCGAGACCGAGGGCGTGACCGGCTTCCCGCAGATCGTCAAGGCCGAGCAGCTGGTGATCTCCAACCCGCGGGCGCACGGCATCGCCAAGCCCGACGTGATCAGCCAGAGCTTCAGCGCGACCGAGGAGACGTTCACCGGGATCGGCCAGATCAACGCCAAGGGCCTGCGCGACTCCTACAAGCTGGCCGCCAGGCACGGCGTCACGGTGCTGACCGCCACCGGTGACAGCGGCGCCGCCGACGTGGGGCTGGACCTGTCGACCTTCTTCACCAAGCCGGTCACCTCTTGGCCGGACAGCGACCCGCTGGTCACCGGGGTCGGCGGCACGCAGGTGAAGCTGAGCTCGTCCGGCAAGTTCTCCCAGGTCGCCTGGAACGACACCTTCACCCGCGCGGTGCAGGAATTCATCTTCGGCGACGCCGGGCCGAACCCGCTGGCCAGCGGCGGCGGCAAGTCCATCCTGTTCAGCCGGCCGACCTGGCAGAACGGCGTCAAGTCGGTCACCGGCGGCGCGCGCGGCGTCCCCGACATCTCGATGAGCGGCGCGTGCAGCGGCCTCGCCGACGTGTTCGAGAGCTTCCCGCCGGGCACCGGCATCCCGAACGGCTGGTTCCCGTCCTGTGGCACCAGCGAGGCGACTCCGCTGTTCGCCGGCATCGTCGCGCTGGCCGCCCAGGTCGCCGGCCACTCGCTCGGCCTGATCAACCCGGCCCTGTACCGGCTGTCCGCCCAGCACGCCCCCGGCTTGGTCGACGTGACCTCGGGCAGCAACATCGTGTCCTTCACCCAGGGCGGCAAGAAGTTCACCTTCGGCTTCCCCGCCAGGAAGGGCTACGACCTGGTCACCGGCGTCGGCACCATCAACGCCGCCTTGTTCGCCTACGAGCTAGCCGGCAAGCGCGTCCCCTAGCTACGCGCTAGCCCACGCCCGCGACGGCCCCGCCAGGTGCGCTCCTGGCGGGGCCACTCGCTGTCTTCTTGCGGGTTGGGCCGTCGCCGTCGCCACTAGCGCGAGCATGATCGGTGCACCGCCGTCACGGGATCAGGCCGCGCAGGACGGCGGCCAGGTTCGGCGGGATGATCGTCTCGGCCGTGGTCTCCAGCTCGGCCACGGTCCACCACCGGCTGGCGGCGATGCCGTCGCTGGCGTGCATGCCGTTGACGTCGCCGACCGGGCGCCGGGCGACCTCCACCCGGGCCAGGAAGAAGCGCTCATGCTGGCGCCGGACCTCGGTGCCGCGCAACAGGTCCCGGTCGTGCCGCAGTACCTCCCGCCGGCCGACGGGGACGTCGGACCAGCCGGTTTCCTCGCGCAGCTCGCGAACCGCGCCAGCGTAGTAGTCCTCGCCGGGATCGAGCCCGCCGCCCGGCGTTGACCAGTGCACCCCGAACGGCGGCGGGTCGTCGTACCGGAACAGCAGCACCCGGTTCTCCGGGTCGAGCACGATGATCCGTCCGGCCAGCCGCACCGCGAGCTCGCCTTGCGGGGGGTACGGATGATGCTCGGCGGGGTCGTCCCCCCGGGGGATAGCAGCCACGCTCCCATTGTCCCGGCAACCGTTGGCCGGTAGTTCAGCAAGGCGGCAACTGGCTAGCGATAATCTGGCCCGCGTGCTTGAACGCGTCACGGTCACCAGCTACCTGACGCCCTTGCGCGAGGGGGGCAGCCTCCCGGCCATCGTCGAGGCGGACAACCTGGGCACCTACGTGCTCAAGTTCCGCGGCGCCGGGCAGGGCCCCCTCGCGCTCGTGGCGGAGATCATCTGCGCCGGGCTCGCCCGCGCCCTCGGCTTCCGGGTGCCCGAGCTGGCGCTCGCCTGGCTGGACCCGAAGATCGCGGCCAGCGAGCCGGACCAGGAGATCCAGGAGCTGCTGCGAGCCAGCGAGGGCCTGAACCTCGCGGTGGACTTCCTGCCCGGCTCGGCGGGCTTTGACCCGCTGGGCTGGACCGCCGGTGAGGCCTTCGCCAGCGAGCTGCTGTGGCTTGACGCGCTGACCCTGAACGTCGACCGCACCTGGCGCAACCCCAACCTGCTGGTCTGGCACGGCGACATCTGGCTGATCGACCACGGCGCGGCGCTGTACTTCCACCATGACTGGTCCCGCGCCGACCCGGCCAAGCCCTACGATGCCCGCAACCATGTAGTCAAGGGCCAGGCGACCAAGCTGGCGCAGGCGCACGATAAGCTCGCCCCGCTGGTCACGCCGGAGCTCCTGGCGCAGGTCACCGCGAGCGTCCCCGAGCAGTGGTGGGGCGAGCGCGGCGCCGGCGCCTACATCGAGCAGCTGGCCGAGCGGGTCCCGTTGGTGCCCGAGGTGATCCGGCTATGAGCGAGCCGGGCTTTCCCCGCCCGCCCAAGGCGCTGAACACGCCGGAGGGCACCGAGGCCTTCCAGTGGGCGCTGGTCCGCGTCGTGCCCCGCGTGGAGCGCGGCGAGGCGATCAACGCCGGGGTCATCGTCTACTCCAAGCGGCTGCGCTATCTCGCCGCGCGGATCGAGCTGGACGAGGCGCGGCTGCGCGCGCTGAGCCCGGGCGTCGACATCGCCGCCGTCCGCGGCGCGCTGACCGCGTTCGAGCGGGCCTGCACGCAAGGCCCGCTCGCCGAGCGGCCGATAGGGGAGCGGTTCAACTGGCTCACCGCTCCCCGCTCGGCGATCGTCCAGCCCGGCCCGGTGCACGGCGGCGTCACCGCCGACCCCGGGGCCGAGCTTAACCGGCTCTTCCGCGACCTAGTGGGCTAGCCGAAGCTGGCCAGCTTCCAGTGCGGCTCGGTCCACACGCCAGTCAGGCCGTGCGAGCTGGCGGAATGGATCGCGCCCTCGTTGCCAACCGCGAAGCAGCTGGTCGCGGAGACGCAATCGACGCTGCCGAAGCCACCGCCCCAGAAATCGCTGCTCGTCCTCGGCACCGGCGACACCGGGATCGACGACCAGGTCGCACCGTTCCAGATCGCCGCGTACGGGTAGCGGTAATCGTGGTTGACGTGCACCATGGTCGAGCCGACCGCGAAGCACCGGGTCGGTGCCGTGCACGCGACCCCGCCGACCTCGGAGTCCCGGCCCGCGGGCACCGGGATGGCGTGCACCTTCCAGGTCGTGCCGGTAAGGACCTCGGTGAAACCGGTCGCGGTCGGCGTGGAGCTGGCCCCGGCGGTAAACCGCAATCCGACGGCGACGCAACTGGTGCCCGACGCGCACGAGACGCTCGTCAGGTAGGAGTCCAGGCCGCCGCCGGCCGGGGTCGGCGCCGCCTGCCGGGTCCAGCTGCTGCCGTTCCAGGACTCGACGAGCACGCTGGTGATCGTGGCGCCCTTCGGGGCCAGCGTGCCGACCGCGACGCAGCCGGTCGCGGACCGGCAGGTGATGGCGGCGAGCGTGGCCGCGCCGCCGGCCGGGGTGGCTATCGGGGAGACCTTCCAGTGCGAGCCATCCCAGGTCTCCGCGAACATCCCCTCGGCGTTGGTCTTCGCCGAGAAGTACTCACCGACCGCGACGCAACTGGCAGGCGTGGAGCAGGACGCGGCGTTCAGGTACGCGCTGCGCACAGCGCTGATGCCGCCGGCCGGGACCGGGGGCTTGGCGAACGTCCAGCCGTGCCCGGTCCACGACGCGGCGAGCGGGAAGTCCCGGCCGCCGGCGATGCGGTAGGTCCCCGTCGCCAGGCAGCCTCCCGGCTTGCAGGAGACGCTGGTCAGCTGGGCGCCGAGCGCGCCGGCCGGGAGCGGTACCGCGATGGGCTTCCAGCCGCTGCCATTCCACAGCGCGGTGATGGGGGCGCCGCTGGCGCTGGTGTTCGCCGCGAGGTTGTAGCCCACCGCCAGGCAGTCCTTCGCCCACACGCACGATGTGCTGGTCAGCACGTCCGACGGCGGGAGCTTGGCGGCCGCGGCCTGCTGGGCGGGCAGCAGGCGGGCGTTGTTGAAGGTGACTGCGAACCCAGGCGGGGTCACCGGGGACCCCGGTGCCGGACTGGGGGTGGGGGGCGACGTGGCGCTGGCCACGGCGGCGGTGGAGACGCCGAGCGCGGCCGCCAGTATCAGCCCGGAGATGATGATCGACCTCAACAGGTGCTCCTTAGCACGCCTTCAGGGGGAATTGGTCTGTGCCTCACGTATAGAGACACGCGTCCGGCTCGGGAATTTGCTGTCCCCGCGATGAAAAAACCCGGCCCCGCCGCGCGGCGGGGTATTCCGAAGGGCGGCCCCGCGCGCAGGACCGCCCTTAACCTTTTTAGTGCTCCGGGGGCGTCAGGTGCCGCCGGTCACGCGGTGTTGATCACGCTCCAGGTGGTGCCGTTGAAAAAGGCGCTGAGGCCGTGGCCGGTGTTCGTGGCGAACTTGCCCGCGGTGCCGGTGGCCACGCAGTTCGTCGTGGAGACGCAGGCGGCGCCCATGAGCAGGCTGCCCTGCCCGGCCGGCGGGGTTATCACCCGGACGGACCACGCCGAGCCGGTCCAGACCGCGGCGGCCGCGTGGCCCTGGTTGTTGGTGTTGACGTACGGGCCGACCCCGCCGGCCGCGACGCAGAATGTCGCCGACAGGCAGGCGGGCGTCAGCAGCAGGCTTTGCTGGCCCGCGGGCATCGGCACCCCCGGCAGCGTCCAGGTCCAGGTCCCCGTGTTGTGCAGCTCGGAGAAGGCGGCGATCTTCAGGCTGCCGTTGCTTTGCAGCTGGCCGGTGTTCCCGACGGCCATGCAGAACACCGTCGAGGCGCAGGAGATGCCGTTGAGGAAGTTGAACCACCCGCTCTGCGGCGTGGGCTGCCGGACCGGCACCTGCTTCCAGGCGGTGCCGTTCCACATGTCAGCCAGCAGCAGGCCGCCGTTGCCGGCCAGGTAGCCGCCGACCGCGACGCAGAACTTCGCGTTCGCGCAGGAGACCGCGTCGAGGTTGCTGAACGGCGTCGCGGGCGTCGGCGGCTTGGACGCCTTCCACGCCGAGCCGTTCCACGCCTCCGCGAGGGCCACTTCCCCGTTGCTGGCGCTGCTGGGCACGTAGAAGCCCGTCGCCACGCAGCCGGTCCTCGCCGAGGTCGCGCAGGACACGAACTCCAGGAAGTCCGCCGTCCCGCCGGAGACGGCCGGCGGCTGGGAGACCAGCACCCAGTGGTTGCCGTTCCAGAGCTCGGCGAGCGGGAAGTCGTGGCCGCCCTTGTTGTACCAGCCGACCGCCATGCACCCGTCGGACTTGCACGCCACGCTGCCCAGCACGCCCACCGTCCCGCCGGCCGGCAGCGGGACCGCGGTGGCGTGCCACGCGCCGTTCCACAGGTAGGCCAGCGGCCTGCCGTGGGCGCTGCCGCCCGCGAAGTTCCCGCCGACCGCCAGGCAGTCACCGAGGTGGATACAGGACACGTCGATGAGCTGGTTGTTAGGGGCGGGCGTGGCCGCCGGGGAGGCGATGGCGTTCGCGCGCAGCCCGGCGATGACGTGCTCCGCGCGCAGGGCACCCGCCACTGGGATGGTCGTGGCAGGCCTGGACGCCGCCGCGGGCGCGGCGGATGTCGCGTTGGCCGCCGGCAGGGCGACGGCGCAGATACCGAGCCCGGCCGCGAGCGCGACCAGCCCGGAGATGGCGATGGATCTCAAGGTAGTTTCCCCCAAGGGTGATTGAGACTGCCATGAGATATTACGAAGGGATAACCGTGAACGTTATGCGATTTGCCGAATATTGCACTTGCGCGACCTTCACGGCCCGCCTTCCCGCGTCACGCTGAGCACGGGACCTGGTAAGGGATGCCGGGGACGTGGTCGGCCCACTCCGGCGCGGACAGCGGCATCCCCAGGCCGCCGCACACGGCGGCGCGCGCCGCCAGCGGCGAGGTGTCCCAGATGTGCACCGAGCCGTCATTGCTGGAGGCGGCCAGCTTGTCCCCGGCCGGGCTGTAGGAGATGGAGTAGATGTGCCCGTCCGCCCCGGACAGGGACGCGATCAGGGACGGGGCGGCCGGGCTGGTGACGTTCCACAGCCAGGCGGTCCCGTCGGTGACCCCGGCGGCGAGCGTCTGGCCGTCGGGGGAGAACGCCAGCGCCCACACGTAGCCGGAGGGGCCGGTCAGCGGCGCGCCGACCGGGACCGCCCGCGCCGGGCTGGTGACGTTCCACAGGTGCACCGTGCCGTCGGCGCTGCCCACGGCCAGCAGCGCGGAGCCCGGGGAGAAGGCCAGGCCGATCGCGTACTTCTTCAGCCCGGTCAGCGGCTTGCCGTCCGGCGCCGGCGCCGCCGGGTTGGCCACGTCCCACAGCCGGGTGAGGTTATCGGTGCTGGCCGCCGCGAGCGTCTTGCCGTCCGGGGCGAACGCGATCGTGTACACGTAGGTGCCGCTGTCGCGCACGCTGGCCAGCGGCGCCGGGTGCGCGGGGTCGGCCAGCGACCACAGCCGCACCGTCCCGTCGTCGGCCCCGGTGGCGAGCGTCTTACCG
>JAICUO010000491.1 GCA_025935815.1 Streptosporangiaceae bacterium | reverse complement strand
GGTCGCGCGCCTGGCCCGCCGCCGCAGCCTCGTCATCGTGATCTCCGACTTCATCGGGGACGGGGACTGGACGCCGGCCCTGCAGCGCCTGGCGCAGCGGCACGAGGTCGCCGCGCTGCGGGTCGTCGACACCGCCGACGACGAGCTTCCGGAGGCCGGGCTGCTGGTCGTCGAGGACGCCGAGACCGGTGAGCAGCTCATCATCGACTCCAGTGACCCGCTGCTGCGCGGCCGGCTCCGCGCCGCCGCCGCCGAGCGCGACGTCCGGATAGCGGCCGGCCTGCACGCGGCACGGGTGGCCGGCCACCGGATCGACACCGCCGATGACCTCGCGCAGTCGCTCGTCAAGGTCATCGCCCATACCCAGCGCAGGCGCACATGAGCGTGTCCGTCCCCGCCCTGCTCGTCGTCGGCCTGCTGATCACCGGCGCGCTGGCCTGGGCCGCGCTCGCCGCCTCCCGGCGGCGACGGGCGCGGCTGTCCGCCGCGGGCTTCCCGGCGAGCCGCGCCCGGCTGCGCGGGATATGGTTCACCATCGCCGGCCTGGCGGTGCTGTCGGTCGCGGTGGCCGGCCCGTCGGCCATGGTCCCGGTGACCAGGTCGGCGGGCACGGTGATCCTCGCGATGGACGTCTCGGGCAGCATGGTCGCCCCCGACGTCACCCCGGACCGGCTGGTGGCGGCGCAGCGGGCCGCGCTGTCGTTCATCAAGGCGCAGCCGCAGAGCGTGGACATCGGCGTCGTCGCCTTCCAGCAGGGCGGGCTCACGACGGCGGTACCCAGCGCCGACCACACGGTCGCGGCGTCGGCGGTCTCCCGCCTGGCGGTCAGCGGCGGCACCTCGCTGGGATCGGCCATCCTCGCGTCGCTGGCCGCCATCACCCGCAAGCACATCCCGCTGAACCCGGACGGTACCGCGCCGAGCATCGGATACTGGCCGTCGGCCACCATCGTGATGTTCTCCGACGGTCAGGACCAAGGGCAAGGAGTCAGCGCCAGCGTGGCAACCGCCGTGGCCGAGAAAGCCGGCGTCCACGTCGACACCGTCGGCGTCGGCACCATCACCGGCACGACCATCGATGTGGATGGCTTCCACCTGTTCACCGCGCTCGACGAGGGAACCCTGAAGCAGATCGCGCAATCCACCGGCGGCACCTACCATCCCGCCTCCACCGCCAGCCAGCTCAACGGCGTCGCCTCGACGATCGACTTGCGGCTGACCGTCACGCACGAGCGGCTGCCGCTGGCTGGCATCTTCATCGCCGTGGCCATCGCCTTGCTGGCGGTGGGCGGGCTGCTGACGATCGCCGGCTCGGGCCGGGTGATCTGATGTCGCTTTCCTGGCCGTGGGCGCTAAGCGCGCTGCTGGTGATCCCCCTGCTGATAGCGGCCTGGTGGTGGTGGCGCCGCAGGCGCCGCCGGATCGCGGTGCGCGTGTCGTCGATCGCGCTCATCCGGGCGGCCGTGCCCGGCCGGTCGAGCTGGCGGCGGCGCATTCCGGTGGCGCTGCTCATGCTGGGGCTGATCGTCTTGGGGATCGGCGCCGCCCGCCCGAAGGCATCGGTGCCGGTCGCGTCGACGTCCACCACGATCATGCTGGCCCTGGACGTCTCGGGCTCGATGTGCTCCACCGATGTGCCGCCCAACCGGATCACCGCCGCCGAGCGGGCCGCCGCCCAGTTCATCAAGTCGCAGGGGAGCGGGCCGCGGGTCGGGCTGGTCACGTTCGCCGGCACCGCCGCGGTGCTGGTGCCCCCCACGACCGACACCAGCAAGCTGCTGAGCGCGCTCAGTGGCCTGAGCACCTCGTTTGGCACCGCGATCGGCCAGGGGATCTTGACCTCACTGGACGCGATCGCGCAGGTCGACCATTCGGTAGCACCCACGGGGGCTCACATCAGCGCGAACCGGAGCGGGGTAACGGGCTACTCGCCCGACGCGGTCGTGCTGCTCACCGATGGCGCTAACACGCAGGGCGTGGACCCGCAGACCGCGGCGCACGCAGCCGCCGACCGAGGCGTGCGCGTCTACACCATCGGGTTCGGCACGAACTCCCCGGCCTCGCTGGCCTGCGACAACTCACAGTTCGGCGGGTTCGGCCAGGGCTCGGGCTTCATTTCCGGAGGGGTCGCCGGCGGGCCCGGCAACCCGCTGAGCGCGGACGACACCGCGCTGAAGCAGATCGCCCGCGCCACCGGCGGGACGTTCTACCGGGCGCAGAACGTCGGCGAGCTCCAGCGTGCGTTCCGCAACCTGCCGGCCAAGATCACCGTCATCCGCCAGTACCGGGACATCGCTTCGCTGTTCGCCGGCGCGGGCGGCCTGCTCATCGCCGCCGCGGTGGCGCTGTCGCTGTGGTGGAGCCAGCCCGTGCGAAACAGGCGGAATAGCATGCCGGTCACCGGGTAGTGCAAGTGCATCGCAAAAGCGAATAGCCTCTCAACTCGGGATGTGGTGTTCATGTTCGGGACGCTGCGGATGCGCCGTAGCCGCGGGGCCGCGAGTGGGTTCCTGCTGCTCCTGCTCGGCCTGTGGGGCGGTCTCATCGCATTCATAGGACCGTATTTCCACTATGCCTACACGCCTGCCACCGCCTGGACGTACAACACGGGCCGGCTGTGGCTGGAGATCTTGCCAGGGGCGGCCACCTTCCTCGGCGGGGTCATCCTGCTCACCTCGGCCAGGCGGCACAGCCTCCTGTTCGGCGCGGCCCTGGCCGCGGCGGCGGGAGCCTGGTTCACGCTGGGAACCGTGTTCAGCCCGTTGTGGAACAACAACCTGCCCATGGGCGGGCAGCCCGCGAGCCTCACCGTGGTGATGCGCATCGCGGAGCAGGTGGGCTTCTTCACCGGCCTTGGCGTCGTGATCGCGGCGATCGCGGCCTTCGCGTTCGGCCGGATCTGGTCACTGCCGTCGGATGCCGACGAGGTCATCGAGCCGGCGCCGATCGAGACTCAGCCCGCTGAGCCAGTCGGCTGATCCGCGCGCCATCGCATCAGCCGGCAAAGGGAAAGGCCCCGGGATACCCGGGGCCTTTCTCGTTACTCTCGGTTTCCCCCTTAGGGAGCGTGCCGCAGGGTCACCCCTGCCCGCCGCCCTGCCTGCCCAGGGAGAACTGGACCGTGCCCTGCTCATCGAACTGGGCGTCCAGCACCTTGTCCGCCAGGTAGGCGGCGGCCTGCGGCTCCAGGAACACGCGTGCTCCGGCAGCCTCGACGACCTGGTCTTCCTCCCGGGGACCCGCCGCGGCCGTAAGCTGCAGCGCGCTGGGGTCTCGCGGCTCGGGGATCGATGACGCGATCCGCAGCCCCGCTCCATCCGGGGCCTGAGGAGTTGTCGTGACGGACTTGACGACCTCGGCGGCCGCCTCGGTCAGGACCAGCATTTGGTCACCTTTCGCTTCTCGTCCGGCAGATACCTTCCCGAGGCTAGCCGGCATTATCACGAATCGGTAACCGGACTAGGGAACCCGCTCAGGCCTGGGCGACGTCATGGCCGACGAGCCCGGGCGCGGGGAGGCGGTTCGCACGGACCGCCAGCCCGGCGGTGCGCACGATGACCATGGTGACCGCCATGAAGATCAGCCCGTCGGTCAGGGCCGCCTCGGTGACCTGGTGCGCAATGCCCCAGGACACGAGCGAGGCCGT
Organism: Streptosporangiaceae bacterium; assembly: GCA_025935815.1. Lineage (GTDB taxonomy): Bacteria > Actinomycetota > Actinomycetes > Streptosporangiales > Streptosporangiaceae > Trebonia. Next base: position 2,425 of record JAICUO010000491.1, on the reverse strand, counting down.
GAACCAGTGGGCGGCTCCGTAGGAGAAGGCGGCCCGGGCACCGACGATGACGGTCCAGAAGGCGGCGTAGGGCCATCCCGCCGCGCTGGCCGGCTTGCCGGTCGCGGGGCTGCGGTAGACGCGGATCAGCGCGGCGGCGATCAGGCCGCCGAGCACTCCGGCGGCGATGCCGGCGATCTCCACCGCCAGGCTGTTGCCGTGGGTGTCGGGCGCCTTGATGAAGATGGGGATAATCACGGCGGCGGCGATGACCGGCCGCAGCAGTCGCGCGGCGCCGATCTTGCGAGCGGGGCCGACATCGGTGGCCAGCACCGTGGCCAGCACGACGCCGTTGATGATCATCGCATCGGCGAGAGGGGAAGCCATCACGTGCTCCTTAAAGATTCGCGTTTCGTAGTGCGGGAGTCCCACGATCGCGCCCGGCGGCCGGATGCGAATCGGACCGCGGCCTGACATCCGGCATGACCTGGCCGCCGCCGCCTGGTACCAGCGTGGCCACCACCTGGTACTAGCCCGGGCCGGCAGGCGTCACCCCGTGCTCCGATGCCGGCCCGGGCCATCACCCCGTAGCGTGAGAGGCATGCTGCTTCCCGCCAACTGGCTGGCCCGCTGGCTCGGCTTCGGCTGGCTGGGCGTCACGGCGTTCGGCATCGGCCCACCGCACGGGCGGGGCGCCCTCATCGCCCAGGTCACCTGCTACGCGCTGGCCGCCATCGCGATGGCGGGCTGGATGCTCGCCGATTTCCACCCCGGCGTCGCGCGGCACCGCGACCGGGTGCTCCCCGCCTGCCTCGGGGTGCTGGCGGTGACGATGGGGCTGGCCGCCACCACGGGCAGGGGCGGCACGTTCCTGGTGATCTACGCGGCCGTCGCGACGATGGCCGCCGGCGGCGATACCGGGCTGGCGGCGGCGCTCACGGTTACCGTGGCGGGCATCTTGGCCATCGAGGTCGGCGGGCTGGTCGGCGACGGCGGCCTCCCCACGTTGCTGGGGTTGCCGGCGGTGCTGGCCGGCGGCTTCATGGTCGGGCGCAACCGGGCCGCCTACCGCATCCAGGCCGAGCAGGCAGCGGTACTGCTGGCCCAGCGCGAACGGCTGCAGGCCGAGCAACGCCGCGCCGACCTGCTCGACGAGCGCGCCCGCATCGCGCGGGAGATCCACGACGTGCTCGCGCACTCCCTCGGCGCGCTGGGCATCCAGATCCAGGCTGCCCGATCGGTCCTCACCGACCGCGGCGACATTCCCATGGCCAGCGACCTGCTCGCGGCGGCGCAGCGGATGGCGACTGAGGGCCTGGTCGAGACGCGGCGGGCGATCAACGCCTTGCGCACCGGCACCCTGCCGCTGAAAGAGGAGCTGGCTAAGGTGGCGAGCACCTACGGTGAGCGCTACCGCGTCACGACGAGCATGCGCACCGATGGCACGCCCCGGCCGGTGCCGCCCGACGCTACCGTGGCGCTGCTCCGCGTCGCGCAGGAGGCCCTCGTCAACGCGGCTAAGCACGCGGCGGGCCAGCCCGTGACGCTGGGCCTGGAGTTCGGGGACGCTGACATCCAGCTCACCATCCGCAACGACCTGCCGCCCGGCCGCGGCATTGCCAACGATGCCGCGCAACTGGGCGCCAGCCATCCGGGCGAGGCGAGCGTCACCCTGGATACCGCCAACGTCGGCTACGGGCTGACCAGCATGCGGGAGCGGCTGCGGATGCTGAGCGGGACACTCGACGCCGGCCGCGCGGACGGCCAGTGGGCCGTAACCGCGCGGCTGCCACTACCTGGGGGAGCACAGCCTGGGGGAGCACAGCCCGACGGGGCACCGCCCCGGGAAAGTCCTGAGAACATGGCATCATGACCGTGACCCCAGCCACGCCCGGCAACCCGCTGCGCGTCGTCATCGCCGATGACCAGGCGAGCGTCCGGGAGGGCCTGGTCCTGCTCCTGGGCGGGCTTTCCGACATCGAGGTGGTCGGCGCGGCCGCCGACGGTGAGCAGGCGCTCGCCCTGGTCGCCGAGCATCGCCCCGACGCGATCCTGCTTGACCTGCACATGCCGGTGCTTGACGGCATCGGCACCACCCGGCGGCTGGCCGCCGAGCACCCTGGCGTCGCCGTCGTCGTCCTCACTACCTACGCCGACGACAGCACCGTCTTGGATGCCTTGCGGGCGGGGGCGCGCAGTTACCTCACCAAGGACGCTGACCGCACGGACATCGCGCGCGGCCTGCACGCGGCCGCGCGCGGGCTGTCGGTCCTCGGCCCGCAGGTACAGGCCGCGCTGCTGGCGGCCGCCACCGCGCCGCCTGGCGCCCCGGCCACCCGGGGCCCACACACCCGGGCCCCAGACACCCGAGGGTCAGCCGCGCGAGAGCCGGCCGTCCCGGCGGCACGGCCGCCGGACGGCCTGACCCAGCGGGAGGCCGAGATCC
>JAICUO010000080.1 GCA_025935815.1 Streptosporangiaceae bacterium | reverse complement strand
CGGCTGCAGGTCGAGCACCCCGTCACCGAGGCCACCACCGGGTTCGACCTGGTGAAGGCGCAGCTGCACGTGGCCGCGGGTGGCCGCCTGGCAGGGGCGCGGCCGGCGGAGCGCGGGCACGCGGTGGAGGCGCGGCTGAACGCGGAGGACCCGGAACGCGACTTCGCACCCGCGCCGGGCCGCATCCAGCTGCTGCGCTGGCCGGCCGGCCCCGGTATCCGCATCGACACCGGCGTGGCCGAGGGCGATGTCATCCCGCCGGACTTCGACTCGATGATCGCCAAGATCATCGCGACCGGGAGGGACCGGGCCGAGGCGCTGGCGCGGCTGCGCCGCGCGGTGGCGGAGACCACCGTGATCGTGGACGGCGGGGCGACCAACAAGAGCTTCCTGGCCGCGCTGCTTGCGGCCCCCGAGGTGATCGAGGCGACCGCCGACACCGGCTGGGTGGACCGGGCGCGCGCCGAGGGCCGCCTGATCGCTGATCAGCATGTCGGAATTGCGCTGGCGGCCGCGGCGATCGACGGTTACGAACAGGCCGAGAGAACCGAGCGGACGCGGCTGCAGGAGTCAGGCCGGGGCGGCCGCCCGCACGTGCGCCATGAACCCGGCCAGGTCATCGAGCTGAAGGCGGGCGACCGGCCCTACAAGGTCGGCGTCGCCTGCACCGGCGCGGGCCGCTACCGCGTCAGCATCGCCGATGCCGCGGCCAAGGCCGTCGCCTTCGACGCCGAGCTCGAGCGGCTGGACGAGCACCTGTCCCGGCTGACGGTGAACCGGCGTGCCTACCGGCTCGCCACCGCCATCCACGGCCTGGTGCACATGGTCGAGGTGGACGGGGTCGCCCACCGGGTCAGCAGGGACGAGGGCGGCGTGCTCCGCGCCCCGGCCCCGGCGCTGGTGGTCGCCACCCCGGTCGCGGCCGGGGCCGAGGTCAAGGCGGGCGACCGGGTGCTGGTGCTAGAGAGCATGAAGATGGAGACCGTGGTGCCCGCTCCGTTTGACGCGCGGGTGCGCGAGGTGCTCGTCTCCGTGAGCAGCCAGGTCGCGGCCGGCGCGCCGCTGGCCCGGCTGGAGCCGATCGAGACGGATGACGCCGCCGCGAAACCGTCGCGTTCGGCGCCTCCGGTCGACCTGATGGTCCCGCAACCGGCCGAGGACTCGGCGGCAGAGCGCGCCACGGCCGCGCTGGCGCGCCTGCACGGTCTCGTGCTCGGCTTCGACCTGACCGGGGAACCGCCCGCAGACATGATCGCGGGCTACCTCGCCGACCGCGACGCCGCAGTTGCCGCGGGCGCGCCGGTGCAACTCGGCGAGCTGGAACTGGTGACGGTGTTCGCCGACATCGCCGAGCTGTCCTTGGCGCAGCCGGCCCGCGATTCGCACCGCAGCCTGCGCGAGCAGTTCCACACCTACCTGCAAAGCCTGGACGTGGACAGGTCCGGGCTATCGGGTGAGTTCCGCCGCGCGCTGGAGCATGCACTGCGCCATTACGGCGTCACCGGGCTGGACCCCACACCCATGCTGGAGCAGGCGGTGTTCCGGATATTCCTGGCCAGGGAGCGGTACGACGCTGGTGTCCAGCTGGTGCACGCGCTGCTGACGGCCTGGATCGCCGTGCCCGCTCCCGTCCCCGCGGAGCGCGCGCTTGTCGACCGCCTGGTACGCCTCCTGCAGGTGCGCTCGCCGCTAGCCGCGGACATGGCCCGCGCGGTGGCGTTCCGCTGGTTCCACTGGCCGGAGGCCGCGGCCGCCCGCGCTGCCGCGCTCGCCGGGGTCTCCGCCGAACTCCCGGCGGTGGACCGCATGCCCGACGGGCCGGAACGGGAGCGGCGCATCGCCGGCTTCGTCGACATCCCCCAGCCGCTGGACGGCCTTCTCGCAGAACGGGTCTCCGGCGAGTGGTCGGCCCGTGAGCCGATGCTAGAGGTGTTGGCCCGGTGGCACTACGGCCTGCAGGACATGCAGTCGCTTCGCACGTTCGAGCTCGCGGGCCGCCCTTTCGTGGTGTGCGACTACAACCTGGAGATTCAGCCGAACCGGGTGTCGGCGACCACCGCGGTCGTCAGCGTGGGCCGGTTCGACGAACTCGTCGCCGGCGGGCGGCTGCCCGCCGACCTGTGCGCACAGCTGAAGGACGCGCCCGCTGGCCACGTCCGCGTCGCGGACCTGTACCTAAGCTGGACCGGCGCGCCGGAGGTGGCCGAAGAGCGGTCGGCGCTGCTGCACGAGGCGCTGGTGTTGAGCGGCATCGCCGACAAGGCCCGGCGCATCGTGGTCGGGGTGGCGGGCCGCGACCAGGCCGGGTCGGCGATCGAGTACTTCACCTTCCGCCGTCGCATCGCCACCGGCGGCGGCGAGTTCGTCGAAGACACCCTCATCCGCGGGGTGCACCCGCTGGTGGGACGGCGGCTGCACCTGTGGCGGCTCCAGAACTTCCACGTCACCCGGGTCACCGACCCGGCCACCGCCCGTAGGGCGGACCCGGCGCCGGGCGGCGTCCTGCTGTACCACTGCGTGGCTAAGGACAACCCCGCCGACCAGCGGCTGGTGGCGCTGGCACAGGTGCACCGGTTCGAGGTCGCGCGTGACTCTGGCGGGCGGATCACCGGGATCGAGGACGCGGAGACGGTGCTGGCCGCCTGCGTGGACGCCATCGGCAGGGCCCGCCGCGACCTCGACCCGGCGGGCCAGTGGCTGGACATGAACCACGTATGGCTCGACATCCGCCCGGTGGCCGGCGTACCGCCCGAAGACCTGGCTGCCTGGCAGCGGGCCACCGCGCCACAGGTCGCGCTGGCCGGCATCGGAGAGGTTTACGTCCAGGGCCGGGTGGCCGATGCCAGCGGCACGCTTCGCTACGTGGTGACCCGTTTCTCCTATGAACCGGGCGAGAGCGTCGCCGTCTCGGTGGAAGGACCGCCGACCCGGCCGCTCGCGCCGAGCAGCGACTACGACCAGAAGGTCCTGCGGGCCCGCCGCCGCGGCACGGTCTACCCCTACGAGCTGGTGGGGCTGCTCACCGGCGCCCACGGCGAGTTCACCGAACTCGACCTGCGGGGCGCGCAGTTCGTGCCGGTCGGCCGGCCGCGCGGGCACAACACCGCGGGGATCGTGGCCGGCCTGGTTTCCGCCCCGACGCCACTGCACCCGGAGGGCATCTCGCGAGTGGTGCTGCTCGGTGACCCTACCAAGGCATTGGGCGCGATGGCCGAGCCGGAATGCGCCCGCATCATCGCGGCGCTCGACCTGGCCGAACGCGAGGGCATCCCGCTGGAATGGTTCGCCGTGTCGGCCGGCGCGCGCATCTCGATGGACTCCGGCACCGAGAACATGGACTGGATCGCCCGCGCGCTGCGCCGCATCGTCGAGTTCACGCAAGGACGCGGTGAGATCAACATCGTGGTGGCGGGCATCAACGTCGGTGCCCAGCCGTACTGGAACGCCGAGGCCACCATGCTCATGCACACCAGGGGCATCCTCGTGATGACCCCGGCCTCGGCGATGGTGCTCACCGGCAAGCAGTCGCTCGACTTCTCCGGCGGCGTGTCCGCCGAGGACAACTTCGGCATCGGCGGGTACGCGCGGGTGATGGGCCCGAACGGGCAGGCCCAGTACTGGGCGCCGAACCTCGCCGCCGCCCGGGACGTGCTGATGAGCCACTACGACTACACCTACGTCGCCCGGGGCGAGTCGGTCCCGCGCCGCGCCGCGACCAGCGACCCGGCCTCGCGGAACGTCACCGGCTACCCGCACAGCCACCCCGACACGGCCTTCACCACGGTCGGCGAGATCTTCTCGGCGCAGGCCAACCCGGACCGCAAGAAACCCTTCGACATCCGCGCGGTCATGGCGGCGGTGACCGACCAGGACCACGTGGCCCGGGAACGCTGGGCCAACATGGCCGAGGCGGAGACCGCGGTCGTCACCGACACCCGGATCGGCGGCTGGCCGGTGTGCCTGATCGGCATCGAGTCCCGCCCGCTGACGCGACGCGGCTTCCCGCCGGCCGACGGCCCCGACTCGCTCACCGCCGGCACGCTGTTCCCGCTGTCGAGCAAGAAGATCGCCCGCGCGATCAACGCCGCCTCCGGCAGCCGACCGGTGGTGGTCCTGGCGAACCTGTCCGGCTTCGACGGCTCACCCGAGTCCATGCGCCGCCTGCAGCTCGAGTACGGCGCCGAGATCGGCCGTGCGATCGTCAACTTCGACGGCAAGATCGTCTTCTGCCTGATCTCCCGCTACCACGGCGGCGCGTTCGTGGTGTTCTCCAAAGCCCTCAACGACAACATGACCGTGCTCGCGGTCGAGGGCTCGTTCGCCTCCGTCATCGGCGGCGCGCCCGCCGCGGCAGTGGTGTTCGCCCGCCAGGTCGACGCCAACACCGCAGCAGACCCGCGGGTCACCGCCCTGGAGTCCGGCGTGTCCGCCGCCACCGAACCGGAGAAGAAGGCCGAACTCGCCAGCGAACTGGCCGAGGTCCGCAGCCAGGTCCGGGCCGAGAAGCTCTCCGCCCTGGCCGTCGAGTTCGACGCCATCCACTCCATCCGCCGTGCCGTCGAAGTCGGCTCCGTTGATGCCGTCATCGCCGCCAGCGAACTACGCCCCGCCATCACCGAACACGTAGACACCTGGATGCGAGGACGTGCCCGACGGCACTAACTGACGCTGCCGGGACTTCCCCGCGAGGGTCTTGCCTGAGTTCCCGGGTGGCTGCGGGCCGAGATCGCGGCCGCGACGTCCCTGGCCCAGGCATGGTCCACGGGCCCGGTGCGGAAGATCAGCCGGTACCACAGCGAGCCGTAGATGAAGTCGCGGGCCAGTGCGGCGCGTCCGGCGTCGATCTCGCCGCGGGCCACGGCGCGGTCGAGCAGCTCGCCGAGGGCGGCGCGCCGCCTGGCCAGGAAGCGGTCGCGGATCTGGGCCGCCTGGCCCTCGTCGGCGGCGGCGGCCGCCGCGAGGTGCCGCAGCACGCTTGCCGTGGGGGGGTTAACCGAGTCCGCCGTGGCGTGCAGGAACTCCCCCAGGTCCCCTGGCAGCGTCCCGGTGTCGGGCAGCGGGACGGCCTGTTGCCCGTATTCGGCCATGGCGTCGAGGATGACCTCCGCCTTGGAGTGCCACCAGCGGTAAAGCGTCTCCTTGCTCACGCCTGCCCGCTTCGCGATCGCGTCCATGTGCAGGGCCGCGGGCCCTTCGGCGGTGGCCAGTTCCATCGCCGCCGCCAGGATTGCCTGGCGCGCGTGCTGGCTGCGCGGCCGGCCGGGGCGCCGGGCCGGTTCCCGCGCCACCGCTGGGTCGCTTGTCATCCGCCCAGGTTACCGAACGATCCGTTCGCATATACTTGATACCGTACGGCGTGTTCGGAAATACGAGACCCGGGGAGCGCCCTGGGACGAAAGCGGAGGCAAGGATGGGCATGGACGGACGCCACGTCGCGGTGATCGGCGCTAGCAGTGGCATCGGGCTGGAAACGGCCCGGCTGCTGGCCGGCCGGGGGGCACGCGTCACCCTGGGCAGCCGTGACCGCGGCCGGCTCGACGCGGCGGTCAAGGAGATCAGCGGCGGGACCGCGATTGTCGTGGACGGCGAGAGCCCGGCCTCGCTGCGGCAGTTCTTCGCCGAGGCCGGGCCGGTCACCGACCTGGTGATCACGATGACTAGGCGCGGCGGCGCCGCGCCCGCCGCGGACCTGGCCGAGGCTGACCTGGAGGGCACGTTCCGCGGCAAGACCTTCGCCCACTTGCGGGCCGTCGCGCTGGCCCTGCCGACCCTCGCACCCGACGCCTCGGTCACGCTGGTGACGGCCGGCTCCTACTCGCTGCCCGGCACCGCGCCCCTCGCAGCGGCCAACGGGGCACTCGAGGCGGCCATCCGCCCGCTCGCTGTGGAGCTGGCCCCCCGCAGGGTCAACGCGGTGTCCCCCGGCGTGATCGAGACTAGCTGGTGGGACGAGGTGCCGGCTGATGCCAGGCAGGAGGCATTCAAGGAGTTCGCGCAGCGCGTCCCGGTTGGCCGCAACGGCCGGCCGCAGGACGTTGCGCAGGCGATCGTCGCGCTGATCGAGAACGGGTTCGTGACCGGAGTGGTGTTCCCGTGCGACGGCGGCCTGCGCCTCACCTGACCGCCCTCCCGCGCTGGGCGCTCCCGCGGGAGCGCCCAGCGCCTTTCGCGATGTCAGCGAGACACCGAGCGCGGCAGCTCTTCGCCAGCGAGGCCCTCCGGGGCCGCTCCGCGCCTCGATCCACCCGTCGCGCGTCGACGCCAAACCGAAGCCCGACGACGATAGCGACCGAGGACCCCCGGACTCGGGAGTCAGGCTGACGGCGTTTCGGGCCTTTTCCAGGGATCAGTGCTGCATCATGGTGCTGTGTCCCGATGGCTAGATCGCCGCAGCCTTTGGCGGCTTGCCCTCATCTGGTGGATGTCGACGACGGCTTGCGGAATGCTCGGCATGGCGATGGCGGCACTCTGGTCTGGCGGCCACGTGCATCCCGGTACGTGGGTCACTGTCCTGGCCGTCTGCCCGATTGGCGCCACCATGGGGGTGGTATGGCGCCGTCAGCGCCGCGAGGACGCACACACGACAAATGAGTGGATAGCGAGTCGGCGTTCACCGCGCCCCTGATCAGCGAGCGTCCCTCATGCGCGCTTAGCCCCATCCGACCAGCCGATCGCCACCGGCACGCCCGAGTTTCCATGGGCCGGCCAGCCAGCCCTTGCCGTCAGGCGTCTCAGGGGTGCACGCGGGCCAAGATCATGTCCGTGAAGCCGTTGACCAGCAAGATGACCGCGATCGCGGTGAGCAGGATCCCGGCGATCCGGTCCAGGAGCACCATGGCTTGCGCCGAGATCCGCCGCGTCACGTGCCCGGCCGCGTAGAGGGTTAGGCCGGTGACGAGCGCGTAGCAGACCGCGGCGACCGACACGAGGGCCTTCTCCTGGATGCCCGGGGCTGACGCTGACGCGGCAACGCCGAAGGCGAAGGTGGTCCCGCCCACGGTGAGCGGGAACGTGAGCGGGAGGAACAGCACGGATCGCGATTGTGGCGGCCCTGGCTGGGCACCTGGTACCGGCACGGTGCCGGCAGCCGGTACCGGCGTGGCGCCCGGGGCGTGCGCGCCTGCTTCAGGCATCGTCTCCGTGCTCGCGTGGTGCGCGGCTGTTTCGGATCCGGGCGCTGCGTGGTGGCCGGTCATCAGCGGGATTGCCTCCCACGCCAGGGCGATGCCGCCGGTGGCGGTGAGCGCGGCGGTGCTGAGGCCTAGCACTTCCAGCAGTGGCTCGCCAGCCCAGATGGCTAGGAGCACGAACACGGTGACGTTGAGGGTTAGCCCGACCGATAGGCGCAGGACCTGCGCGGTGGTGAAGGACGCGATGATCGGGAGGTAGGAGGCGAGCGCGGCTACCGGACTGTAGAGGCCGAACAGTGCCAGGAAAAATACCAGCGGCTCATGGTTTGGCATCGTTGTCCTTCCACCGTGGCGGGCTCTCGTGATCTGGGGCTGCTAGTAAACGGCAGCCGGCGGACAGGGGGTACTGCTCGCAGGCGCTGTCGCGCACGCCGACGGCCGGGGCGATCCAGATGATCATCAGCACGGTCAGCACGCTGATCAGCGCGCTGACGAGCAGGGGGGCGATGACAGCGGATTTCACGGTGCCGCCCTTCCGTTAGTAGTCGACCGGGTCGCGGATTATCGGGCAGGTCATGCAGTGCCCGCCGCCGCGACCGCGGCCAAGCTCGGCGCCGACGATGGTGATGACCTCGATTCCGGCCTTGCGCAGCAGGGAGTTGGTGCGAGTGTTGCGGTCGTAGGCGAACACCACGCCGGGTGAGACGGCGACCAGGTTGTTGCCGCTGTCCCATTGCTGACGCTCGTCGGCGTATGCTTCGCCGCCGAGGCTGACGATCCGTAGCCGTGGCAGGTTCAAGGCGGCGGCCACCACATCGGTGAACGGGTGCTTCTCGGCGGTGACCTCGACCTTGGCCTTGTCCGCGGGCCGCAGCGTGAACGGGTGGATGTTGTCGACGATTTCCGGGAAGATGGTCACGCAGTCCCGGTCGGCGAAGGTGAAGATCGTGTCCAGGTGCATCGCCGAGCGCAGCTTGGGCATGCCGGCCACGATGACCTGCTCGGCGGCCCCGGTTTCGAACAGGGCCGCCGCTACCTGCGTGATTGCCTGGCGGGAGGTGCGCTCGCTCATGCCGATGAGTACCACGCCGTTGCCGGCCGGCATCACGTCCCCGCCCTCGAAGGTTGCCAGTCCCCAGTCCTTCTCCGGGTCGCCCCACCAGATCCGGGCGCCGGCGAAGTCGGGGTGGAAGGTATATAGCGCCTTCATCAGCAGCGTCTCGTCGTGCCGGGCGGGCCAGTACAGCGGGTTGAGGGTCACCCCGCCATAGATCCAGCATGTCGTGTCCCGGGTGTACAGGGTGTTCGGCAGCGGCGGCATGAGGTACTCGCGGACGCCGGTGTGCTCGCGGGCCAGGGCCAGGTAGGCGGGGCGGAAATCATCGGGCAGGTCGGTGGTCGCCAGCCCGCCGATCATGAACTCCGCCAGGGCACGCGGTTCGAGGCCCTCCAGGAACGCGCGGGTGTCGGCGACCAGTCCGAGGCCTGCCTCGTTGGCGGTGATCTTCCGGTCCAGGAGCCATTGCCTTGCCTCGGGGATGGCGAGCACCTCGGCGAGCAGGTTGTGCAGTTCGACGACCTCGACGCCGCGGTCGCGCAGCTTGCTGATGAAGTCGAAGTGGTCGCGGCGGGCGTTCTGCACCCACAGCACGTCATCGAACAGCAGGTCGTCGCAGTTCGACGGGGTCAGCCGCTCATGAGCCAGCCCTGGGGCGCAGACCAGGACCTTCCGCAGCTGGCCGACTTCGGAATGCACGCCGTGCTGTCCGGGAGCGGATGAGGTGGTATCGGCCATTCTTTCCTCCTTAGATGGTGATGACGCCGGTCGCCAGGCAGGTGATCCCGGCGATGGCGCCGGCCATGACGACGACCAGGATGATCAGCTCAGCCGGGGAAAAGGTGCGCCGGCCTTGCTCCCGGCGCGTGATGACGAACAGGACCGTCCCGGGCGCGTAGATGATGAAGGACAGCAGCGCGAAGTCCAGGCCCGCGGCGAAGACCAGGAACACCGTGTAGAAGGTGGCCAGGCCGGCCGCGAACAGCTCCCTGCCCCGGTTCTGCGGTGCCGCGTCAATAGGTTTCCCCGCGGGCGCCGAGCTTGAGCGCGTACCCGGCGGCCAGCAGGTACGGGATCAGCGACAGGGAGCTGCACAGCTTGAGCGTGAACGTGAAGGCGTCCTCGGAGAACAGCGTGATCACAACCATGACCTGGACGAGGATGCTGGTCATGATCAGCGCGGGGACCGGGACGTTCTTGCGGCTGGTCCTGGCCAGGAAGGCCGGCATGTCCCGGTCCTTGGCCGACACGAACAGCACCTCGGCCGCCATCAGCGTCCACGCCAGGTACGCGCCGAGCACCGAGACGATGACCCCGACGCTAATGAACGCCTTCCCCCAGTAGCCGACCGCCGCCTCCATCACCCCGGCCATCGACGGCTGCGCCAGGTGCTCAAGCCCGGCCCGCGGCAAGATCCCGTAGGAGAAGATCGTCACCGACGCGAACAGGGCCAGCACGCCGAGGAACCCGAGCACCGTGGCCCGGCCGACGTCCTGCCGCCTTTTCGCGTACCGGGAGTACACGCTGGCGCCCTCGATGCCGAGGAAGACGAACACCGTGATGAGCATGGTCGCCCGCACCTGGCCGAACAGGGCGCGCGCGTTACCTGGCTCGCCGCCCCAGAAGTTCGCCCTGAACACGTGCGCCTTCAGCGCGAAGATCACCACGACGATAAACGTGAGGATCGGGACGATCTTGGCCACCGTCACGATCTTGTTGATGGCGGCGGCTTCCTGCACCCCCCGGCTGATCAGGATGTGGAAAACCCAGATGCCCGCCGAGGACAGCAGCACCGCGGTGATGGTATTGCCCTCGCCGAAGACGCCCGGCCACAACAGCCCCATGGTGGACATGACCAGCACCCAGTAGGTCACGTTGCCGATGCACGCGCTGGCCCAGTACCCCCACCCGGAGAAGAAGCCAAGGTACTCACCGAAGCCGGCCTTCGCGTACGCGTGGAGAGGGCGAAATTGCGCGGCAGCGAGAACACGCCCGCACCCACCATGGACCCGACGACCATCGCGATGAGCGTTGTCAGCGGAAACTTCCGCACCTGCGCTGCCGCCCTGGTATCGGTCTCAACCGAGGCCAATTGCCTTCCTCCCGCCACAGGGCCGCGTCGCTATCGCAAGCGCGTCACAACGGCCAGCCGCCCACCGATCATCACCTCAGGCGGACCGGACCAGATCACCCTCGCGGGGTGAGATCGTCAGCAGCGGAAAGCGTCCTGGAAAGCCGCCGCGCCCCGGCATGCGCGGCACGGTGCGCGGCCGCACCGGTCAGTACGCCGAGTGAGATGGACATGATGGTGATGAGCGCGTCGCTCAGCCCCCGTGCGGCGGTTCCGGGGCCGTTTCCGACGATCTGGGTGATCCCGATCAGGCCAGTGGCACCGGGTACCAGCAGCCAGAAGGCCGGCAGGAAGGTGACCAGCTTGGGCGGCCCGCCCGGTAGCCGTTCGACCCACAAGACCACTGGCGTCATCGCCACGGCACCGAAGAACCCGCTGATCTGGCCGTCGAAGAGCACGTCGCCGACCGACTGGCCAGCGAACGCGACGTACAGCACGAGCAAGATCCACGGGAGGGAGCGAAGCGGCGCGCAGAAGTGGAGCCAGATGCCGACCGCGAACACGATGACTCCAGCCCAGCCCGCCCATGCGCCGAACCCGGCGACCCGGTGATCCAAGTAATCGGCTGGTGCTGCCCGGACCAGGACGCCGCCCGCCACGATGCCGAACGCCAGGAGTGCCAGCTGGACGAATCCGTTGACCAGGCGGCTCGCTCCGGAGACCATCTGGCCCGCGGCGATCTCCATGGTGGCGATGGCCAGCATCCCGCCCGGGAGGAAGGTGACCAGCGGCGCCACCAGGAGGCGGATGGGGTTATCGATATGCAGGTAGCCGCCTGCCCCCAGGACCGCGGCGGCGATGAGGAAAGACGCCATGATCGGCAAGAGCAGAGCCGCCGTCGGGAGCCGGGCCAGCTTGAGCACGCCGATGAAAAGGCCGAGCACGAGCGCGGCGAAGAGCCCGCCCGGCGTTGGCTGGATCAGCAGGACCAGGCCCGCGGTCAGGACGGCATGCCCCACGGTCCGCAGCGGCCATCCGAAGGCGGGCTTCCGCCGGTAGATGCCTGCGAGCTGGTCCAGTCCCGCGCTCACGCTGAACTCGGCGCGCTCAAGCTGCCTGACCAGCCGGTACAGCCCGTCGATCTGATCTAGGCGCAGCGGAGGCGCGACCCGCGAGCTGAACTGCACGTGAGCACTGTCGCTCGTGCCTGTCTGGATGAAGAGCGAGGTGGGCAGCAGCGCGATCTGTACCCCGGCCGCGCCGTAGGCAGCGACGAGCCGGCCTAGCGATCCCTCGATGAGGTCCACCGCGTCCCCGGCTGCCACCATCGCCGTCCCCAGCTGGATAACCAGGCGCCGGAGCTCAGCCAGGCTGCCGTTCCCGGCGCGATCCTCAGGCAGATGAGCCATCCCACTCATGGTCCCCACCGGCCGCCCAGGCGGTTCATCCTTCGCGGGTGATCCCGGCGCGGCCAGCGCACCCTTTACCTGGGGACGGCGCCACCGTCCCGAGCATGTTTATCCCGGGCCTGTTCGGTTAGTCGGTACAAGCCGCCTGCCCTACCTGATGGCGCAGCAGCGCCGCCCCGCAGCCGAAGGGAATGATGATGAAGCTGGCGCTTTCACGCCCTGCGCGTACCCAGGCCCATGGCATTGACCGCATGATCGCGAACGTCGAAACCGGCCACTTCGAGCGCAGCCTGTCGGCCCTCACTGCGGCAGGAGCCCTGGTCACCGCGGCCGAGATCTTCTTCGAGCATGACAGCGCGAGCTTCGGCAACAAGATGATGTGGATCCCGGTGGCCCTCGGGCCGGTGGGAGCGGCCGCGGGGGTGGCGGGGTTCTTCAGCGAGCGAATGGCCAAGTCGGCGCTGCCAGTCGCCTCCGCGGCGATCGTCGCCAATGGCCTGCAGGGCACCTACCTGCATGCTCGCGGGATCGCGCAGAAGCCGGGGGGGTGGTCCAACGCCCGCTACAACCTTGAGATGGGGCCGCCGCTGCTGGCTCCGCTACTGGTGACCGTAGTCGGCGGCATGGGGCTGCTCGCCGCTGTCTTGCGCCGCGAGAAGTGACCAGTCGCAGGATTCGAGTGAGCGGGCCCGCCGAGCCGGGAACCGCTCCGCGCATCAGTGACGCCACTGGTGACCGGTTTCCTGGTTTCAACGTGCTTGACCAGGTCAGCCACTGGGATCCGGTGACGGCGGGCCTTGTCCTGTCCCGGGTCGGCAGGCCGCCCGACATCCGGTTCTTCTCCCCAGCCGAGGAGGCGGCCGCGACGGCGTTGTGTGACCGGCTGCTCGGCCAAGGCGGCGAGCCGAAGGTCGCAGTCGTTCCGCATATTGACGCCCGGCTGACTGAGCAGGAGACGGATGGCTGGCGCTACGCGGACATGCCCGAGGACCGGCAGGCCTGGCGGGAGTCGCTGCGGTTCCTCGATGAAGACAGCCGGGCCGCGTGCTCCCGCGAGTTCGCGCGGGCCTCGGCAGAAGATCAGCGGGCCGTCATCCAGGCGGTGCAGGACCTGGGTGCGAAGGATTGGCATGGCCTGTGCGCCGCGCACGTCTGGAGCCTGTGGACGCGGTACGCCTGCACCGCGTTCTATGCTCATCCGTCGGCGTGGAACGAGATCGGGTTTCCGGGCCCGGCTTATCCCCGCGGCTATAAGAATCCCGGCGTGGACGCCCGGGAGCCCTACGAGGTCGCCGACGCCCGGCCGTCGGCTGACCCGCTCGACGGAAAGGGCCGCTGATGGCGGCGGTGCGCGAGCGCAATGAGTCGGCCTGGCTGCTGCCGAACGACGGTAGCCGGACTAATCACCGGCTGCGCGAGGACATGCGCCGGTTCGCCGACAGCGACCTGGTTGACCTGGTGGTGGTGGGCTGCGGGGCCGGAGGCTCGACCCTGCTTCAGCGGCTGGCCCGGCGGGGCTGGCAGGTGGTCGGCCTGGACGCGGGCCCATTCTGGGACCCCGATGCCGACTGGGTCAGTGACGAGGCTGGGTCACACCACCTGTACTGGACGGAGCCGAGGGTAATCAGCGGCACCGACCCGGTGCCGATGGGCTCGAATAACTCCGGCCGCGGCGTGGGCGGCTCGATGGTTCACTACGCGGGGTACACGCCCCGGTTCCACCCTAGTGACTTCGCGACCTGGACAAACGACGGCGTCGGGGCGGACTGGCCGATCAGCTACCGGGACTTGCGGCCCTACTACGAGGACATAGAGCAGGAGCTGCCCGTCGCGGGCGAGGACTGGCCCTGGGGCGACCCGCACTCCTACCCGCAGCGGCCGCATCCGGTGGGCGGCAATGGCGAGATCTTCCTGCGCGGCGCCTACGCGTCCGGCATCACGGCCAAGGTGGGACCGGTCGCCATCTCCAACGGCCGGTTCGGCAACCGCCCGCACTGCATATACCGCGGGTTCTGCCTGCAGGGGTGCAAGGTCAACGCCAAGGCGTCCCCGCTGATCACCCACATCCCCGACGCCCTGGCCCATGGCGCCGAGATCCGGGCCAACTCCATGGTCACCGGGATCGGCTTCGACGAGCGCACCGGCCGGGCAACCGGGGTGCACTACATCCGCGGCGGGGTGCCCCGCTTCCAGCGCGCGGCGGTGGTCGCGGTCGCCGGCTACTCGATCGAGACTCCGCGGCTGCTGCTGAACTCCGCCTCGCGGCGGTTCCCCGACGGCATGTGCAACGACTTCGACCAGGTCGGCCGGTACCTGATGGTGCAGGGGGCACCGCAGACCGCCGGGCGGTTCGCGGCTGAGGTTCGGATGTACAAATCCCCGCCACCGGAGGTCAGCAGCGAGCAGTTCTACGAGACCGACCCCGGTAAGCCGTACCAGCGCGGCTTCTCGATCCAGACCGTCTCACCGCTGCCCATCACCTGGGCCGAGCACATGGCCGCGCAGGGCCACTGGGGCGCGGACCTGCGCCGGTACATGAGCGACTACGTGCACTGGTCCTGCCTGGGGGCGCTGTGCGAGTTCCTCGCGCAGCCCGGTAACCGGGTCACCCTGGCCGAGGAGAAGGACCGGTACGGCCTGCCTGTCGCGAACTTCTCCTACTCCCAGTGCGACAACGACAAACAGCTCGTACGCGCCGCTCAGGACGTCATGGAGCAGATCCTGCACGCCGCCGGCGCCGATGAGGTGATCACCATCGACCGCTATGCCCACCTGGTCGGGGGCGCCCGCATGGCCTCCGACGAGCGGCACGGCGTGGTCGACGGCAACTGCCGCAGCTTCGCGGTCCCCAACCTCTACATCACCGACGGAAGCGTGCTGCCCACCCAGGGCGCCGCGAACCCGGCCCTGACGATCATGGCCGTCGCCGCGCGCGGGGCGGCCCACCTGACCGCCGGCGGCCGCTGACGCAAATCTCGGGAGGAACTGTCCATGGCCAAGCCCACTGTCGCCGACTACCTGCTGGAGCGCCTGCGCGCCTGGGACGTGACCAAGGTCTTCGCCTATCCGGGCGACGGCATCAACGGCATCCTGGCCGCGTGGGGGCGCGCCGGCAACAACCCCCAGTTCATCCAGGCCCGGCACGAGGAGATGGCCGCCTTCGAGGCCGTCGGGTACGCCAAGTTCACCGGCAAGTTCGGCGTCTGCATGGCGACCTCCGGGCCCGGAGCGATCCACCTCCTCAACGGGCTCTATGACGCCAAGCTCGACCACGTGCCGGTCGTCGCGATCGTCGGCCAGACCAGCCGTTCGGCGATGGGGGGCTCCTACCAGCAGGAAGTGGACCTGCTCAGCCTGTTCAAGGACGTGGCGAGCGAGTACGTCCAGATGGTGACCGTAGCGGAGCAGCTTCCTGGCGTCCTGGACCGGGCGATCCGGGTAGCGCTGGCCGAGCGGGCCCCGACCGCGATCATCATCCCCTCCGATGTCCAGGAACTGGAGTACTCGGCGCCGCCCCACGAGTTCAAGATGGTCCCCTCCAGCCTTGGAATCGAGTGGCCCATCACCGTGCCGCACGACGCCGCGCTGGCCCGCGCGGCTGACATCCTCAACGCCGGAAGCAAGGTCGCGATCCTGGCCGGGCAAGGCGCGCGCGGGGCACAGGCAGAGCTGCAGCAGGTCTCCGAGATCCTCGGTGCCGCAGTGGCCAAGCCACTGCTGGGCAAGGACGTGCTGTCCGATGAACTGCCGTACGTCACCGGCTCCATCGGCCTGCTGGGCACCCGGCCCAGCTACGAGATGATGGAAGGCTGCGACACACTGCTGACCGTCGGGTCCAACTTCCCTTACACCCAGTTCCTTCCCGCATTCGGCCAGGCCCGGGCGGTGCAGATCGACATCGACGGCAAGTACGTCGGCATGCGCTACCCCTATGAGCTCAACCTCGTCGGGGACGCGGAAGCCACGCTGCGGGCACTCATCCCGCTGCTGAACCGCAAGGAGGACCGCTCGTGGCGGGAGGACATCGAGGCCAAGGTAGCCCGCTGGTGGGAGACCATGGAGATGGAGGCCATGGTCGAGGCCGACCCGATCACCCCGATGCGGCTCTTCCACGAGTTGTCGACCCGGCTGCCCGCCGACGCGATCGTCACCGCGGACTCCGGTTCGTCGGCCAACTGGTACGCGCGGCAGCTGAAGTTCCGCGGCCAGGTCCGCGGCTCCCTCTCCGGCAACCTGGCCACCATGGGACCGGGCGTCCCGTACGGGATCGGGGCCAAGTTCGGTAATCCGGACCGCCCCGTGATCGTGTTCGCGGGCGACGGCGCCATGCAGATGAACGGCCTGGCCGAGCTGATCACCATCAAGCACTACTGGCAGGACTGGGCCGACCCGCGCCTGATCGTCGCCGTCCTCCACAACGACGACCTCAACCAGGTCACCTGGGAGATGCGCGCGATGGAGGGCGCGCCGAAGTTCGCCGAGTCGCAGACGCTGCCCGACGTTGACTACGCGGCCTTCGCGGCCAGCCTCGGCCTCCAGGGCATCAACGTCAGCAAGCCCGGTGATGTCGGCTCCGCATGGGACCGGGCGCTAGCCGCCGACCGGCCCACGCTGCTCGACGTCCGGGTAGACCCGAGCATCCCGCCGATCCCGCCGCACGCGACGTTCGAGCAGGCCAAGGCCACCGCTAGGGCCATCCTCAAGGGCGACGAGGACTCGCGCAACGTGATCGTGGAAGGCATCAAGACCAAGGTGCAGGAGTTCCTGCCGCATTCCAAGGACTAAGGGGAGAGCTGCGCCGGGGACGTCTCCCAGGCGGTCTGTGATCTGGGCCACGTCCAGGCCTTTTAACCTGCCGTTCACACACGGGCAACGGCCGGGTAATCGTTTGCCGTGAACCTCTTTTCGAGCAAGCGCGGACCTCCCCAGTGCAGTGGAGCACCGCCGTGCACCACTGCGAGCTGCCCACCCACTGCGAGGACTGCGCCCGTGAGCTTCAAGGCTGAGTACATCTGGATCGACGGCACCGAGCCGACCGCCAAGCTTCGCTCCAAGACCAAGATCCTTGCGGGCGGCGCGCAGCCCGGCACCTGGGGCTTCGATGGTTCCAGCACCAACCAGGCCGAGGGCCATGCCTCGGACCGCGTGCTCGTGCCGGTGTTCACCTGCCCGGACCCGATCCGGGGCGGCGACAGCATCCTGGTGCTCTGCGAGGTCGAGAACACCGACGGAAGCCCGCACGCGAGCAATACCCGCGCCCGGCTGCGCCCGATCACGGAGCAGTTCGCCGCTCAGGAAGCGATCTTCGGCATCGAGCAGGAGTACACCTTCTTCAAGGGCTACCGTCCGCTGGGCTTCCCGGAGGCCGGCTTCCCGGCCCCGCAGGGCGGCTACTACTGCGGAGTCGGCGCCGACGAGGCCTTCGGCCGCGACATCGTCGAGCTCCACCTGGACCGCTGCCTGGCCGCCGGCCTGGCCATCTGCGGTATCAACGCCGAGGTCATGCCGGGCCAGTGGGAGTTCCAGATCGGCCCGGTCGACGGCCTGACCGCCGCTGACCACCTTTGGGTCGCCCGCTACCTGCTCTACCGCACCGCCGAGGAGTTCGGCGTCTCCGCCACCTTGGAGGCCAAGCCAGTCAAGGGTGACTGGAACGGTGCGGGCGCGCACACCAACTTCTCCACCAAGGCCATGCGCGAGGGTTACGACGCGATCATCACCGCGTGCGAGGCGCTCGGCGCCGACCAGGACAAGG
>JAICUO010000351.1 GCA_025935815.1 Streptosporangiaceae bacterium | reverse complement strand
TGCACCCGCCGGTGGGATCGCTGCACACGGTGACGGCGATCAGCGACGACGACGCCTGGCCGCCGGCGCTGGCCGGCCCGCCAGCACTGCCGCCGCCGGGGGCGCTGGCCGAGCCGCTGGCGCTCGCGCCCGTCGATGACGTGCCCGCCGACGGCCCGCTCCCATGCTGGGTACTCAGGGTCAGGGCCAGGGCCACCCCGATGACGGCGGCCGCCGCGCCCACGCCGATGGCCACCGCCAGCCAGCGCCGGCCCGCCTGGCGCCGGGGCGGCATCCCGCCGGGCGGGAGCGGGCCTTGCGGGATCGTCGGGCCGGGCCGTGGCACCTGCGGCACGGGGAGCGGCGCCTGCGGCATCGGAAGCGGCGCCTGCGGCATCGGAAGCACAGTAGCGGCGGCGACCCGCGATTCGATGACCGCCGCTACCTGCTCGGGCCAGAACCTCCCGGCCTGGACCGCCGGGAAGGCACCCGACGCGGTCGACACGTCGGTGATGAGCTGGCCGAGCGCGGGGCGGCTGGCAGGGTCCTTGGCCAGGCAGGCCGCCACCAGCCCGCGCAGCCCGAGCCCGTGCGGGCCGTAGGGCCCCTGGGTGACCGCGCTCAGGTCGGGGTCCGCGCTCACCACCCGGTAGGCGATCGCGAACGCCTGCCCCCCGTCGAACGGCGCCCGTCCCGTCGCCGCGAACGCCAGGACGCTGCCCAGGGAGAACACGTCGCTCGGGGACCCGACCGCATGCCCCTGGGCCTGCTCGGGGGACATGTACGCGGGGGTGCCCATCGTCATGCGGGTGGCCGTCATCGAGGTGCCGTCCAGCGCTCGGGATATCCCGAAGTCGATCACCCGCGGGCCGTCGGCGGCGAGCAGGATGTTGCCGGGCTTGAGGTCGCGGTGCACCAGCCCCTGGGCGTGGATCGCCTGCAGCGCCTCGATCAGGCCGCCGGCCAGCCGCCAGACCGCCGCCTCCGGCAGCGGCCCCATTCGGGCGACCAGGTCGGCCAGTGACGGCCCGGCCACGAACGACGTCGCCAGCCAGGGCGGGGTGTCGTCGGGTCCGGCGCCCACGACCGGCGCCGTGTAGGCGCCGCTGACCGCCTCCGCCGCCTGTACCTCACGCTGGAAGCGCGCCATGAACTCCGCGTCGCGCGCCAGTTCAGGGTGGACGATCTTCACCGCCACCGCGCGGCCGCCTGGAGAGTAACCCAGGTAGACCCGCCCCATCCCGCCTGCCCCGAGCCGCGCATGGAGCCGGTACGCCCCAACCTGCCGCGGATCGTCTCCCGCCAGAGGATCCACGGGGCTACCATACGCCCCGGTACGGCACCGCGCCTCCGGCACCGCGCCTACGGCGCCTACGGCAGCTCGCCTCCGGCGCCTACGGCACTGTGTCCTTGGTGTAGGTGTAGGTCAGGTTGGCCGCCGGGGACTGGACGACGATCGTGGAGTACCCGGACATCCCGCCCTGGTATTCCTTAAGCCCCGCCAGGGTGACCGTGGCCGGATAGCCCGTGAACGTGCCCTGGGCGCAATTGGGCACGCAGTTATCCACCCTCAGGGTCCCCGTCGCGGTCGCGCGCGGAGTTCCCCAGCCGGTCCACCGGAGGCCGTCAACGTACCCCGACCCGTCGCCCGACACCGTGATCTGCTTGGGCTTGACCGCCATGTACTGCGACCCGCCGGACTGCGCGCAGCCGTCGGCGGGCACCGTGCACACGGCGGCGGAAACCAGGGCCGGCGGCGCGCTGGCCGCCGATGCGCCGCTGGCGACCGCGCTGCCCGAGCCCGCGCTTCCCGAGACGGCGGCGCCGGCGCCGCCGGACGGCGGGCCCTGGGAGCTGCTCGATGAGCCAGAGGTCAGCACGAGCGCGAGCGCCGCGCCCGCCAGCACCGCGCCGACGCTGGCCACGCCGACCACGATCAGCCAGGTGCGACCAGTGTTGCGGCGGGCACTGCCGCCGCGGGGAGGCGTCCTGGGCGGCACGGGCGTCATGCCCCCGGCCGTCATGCCCGGCGGCATCCCGTAGGGCGGCACGCCAGGCGGCGTCCGGGCCGGCGTCATCGTGTACGGCGCGCCCATGGGCTGGGGCGTGCTGTGCTGCCCCAGACCAGGCTGACCCAGACCAGGCTGACCCAGACCAGGCTGACCCAGACCAGGCTGCCCCAGACCAGGCTGGGGCAGGCCGGGGGCAGGGGCGAACGGCGGCATCCCCCCGGGTGGCGGCGTGGGCGGTCCTGGGGAGTCGGCCAGCAGCACGCCGACCGGCTCGGGCCAGAACTTGCCCGGCGCCGCGGCCGGGAAGGCCGTCGACCCGGCGACGACGGCGTCCATCAGCTGCGCGAGCGTCGGGCGGGCGGCCGGGTCCTTGGCCAGGCACCCGCCGACCAGCTCCCGCAACCCCGGCGGGAGGCGGCTGAGGTCCGGGTCGGCGCTGACCAGCCGGTAGGCGATCGCGAAGACCTCACCGCCGTCGAACGGCGCGACCCCGGTCGCGGCGAACGCGAGCACGCTGCCCAGGGAGAACACGTCGCTCGGCGGCCCCACCTCATGGCCCTGGGCCTGCTCGGGCGACATGAACGCCGGCGTGCCGAGGGCGGTGCGGGTGCCGGTCATCGCGGTGCCCTGCATCGCCCGGGAGATCCCGAAGTCAATCACCCGCGGCCCGTCGGCGGCGATGAGGATGTTGCCGGGCTTGAGGTCGCGGTGCACCAGGCCCTTGGCGTGGATGGCCTGCAACGCCTCGGCGAGGCCGCCCGCCAGCCGCCACACGGCGGCCCGCGGCAGTGGCCCGGCCCGGCCGACCAGGTCCGACAGCGACGGCCCGGTGACGAACACGGTCGCCAGCCACGGCGGGCTGTCACCGGGCCCGGCGGCGACGACCGGGGCGGTATAGGCGCCGCTGACCGCCTCGGCGGCCTGCACCTCCCGGCGGAACCGCTCCATGAACTCCGGATCGCGGGCCAGCTCCGGGTGGACCACCTTCACCGCGACCGCCCGGCCGCCCGGTGAGTAACCCAGGTACACCCGGCCCATCCCGCCAGCGCCCAGCCGGGAGTGCAGGCGATAAACGCCCACCTGCCGAGGGTCATCACCAGCCAGAGGCTCCACACCGCGACCCTACCGCCTCAGCAAGGCCCTCACGAGAGACGAGTTCCACCCGTTATCGCCGCGAATCCCCTGCCCAGCGACGCCGTTCAGCCCGGCGCGCTGCACTGACTGATTGCCCGATGCGACTCCCGCGTGGTGGACTCGATGCGAGTGCCGCGTGATGGAGAGGAACCAGGACGGCATGGACATCGACAAGCCACCGGCCCACCCGCCGGATAAGGTACCTGGCACCGACTACAGCGCGCCCGCGCCCTTCCCGGCGAGCGTTAGCCGCCGCCGTTTCCTGCAGGCCGGCGGCGCGATCGCGGGGGCCGCGGCCGCCGCCGCGGCCGCCGCGCAGCTCATCGGCACCCCCGGCGCGCAGCGGTCGGCCGCCGCCATTCCCCATGGCACCGTTCCTAATGGCGCCGTTCCTAATGGCACTGCCCTCCCCAGCGACTACAGCGGAACGATCGCCGACTTGAAGCACGTGGTGATCCTCATGCAGGAGAACCGGTCCTTCGACCACTACTACGGCACGCTGCCCGGCGTGCGCGGCTTTTCCGACAAGCAGGCCCTCACCTACCAGAACGGCACCACGATCTTCGGCCAGCCCGACCAGTCGCGCACTGACCAGGGGTACCTGCTGCCGTTCCACATGGACTCCGCGAAGGTCAACGCGCAGAACGCCGGCGACCTGGACCACAGCTGGCCCGGTGACCACAGCGCCCGCAACGGCGGGCTGTGGAACAACTGGGTGCCCGCCAAGACCGAGCGGTGCATGGGCTACTTCACCCGCGCGGACCTGCCGTTCAACTACGCGCTGGCCGACGCGTTCACCATCTGCGACGGTTATCACCAGGCGATCCTCGGTCCGACCAGCCCGAACCGCATGTACTTCTGGGCCGGCACGTCAAGCGGGCGGACCGGCAACACCGGGCGCGACTACACCGTGCAGTACAGCGGCGTCACCACCTATCCCGAGCTCCTGCTCCACGCCGGGGTCTCCTGGCAGGTGTACACGAACCACGAGGTGGGCGACGGCGGCGGGGTAAACGGCTGGGTCGGCGACTACGGGTACAACCCGCTGTGGTTCTACCAGGCGTACCAGACCTCGATGAACGCCACCACCGCAGCGGGGCGGCAACTGGCCATCCAGGGCGCGGTCCAGCCGTGGCAGCCCAGCGCGGGCACCCCGCTAGGCCCCAACCACGTCAACCACGTGCTCGCCCAGTTCATCAGCGACTGCGCCGCCGGCACCCTCCCGCAGGTCTCCTGGGTTGTCCCGCCGTATGAGTACTCCGAGCACCCGTCGGCCAGCCCGAGCTACGGGGCGCACTACACCCGCACGGTGCTGGAGGCGCTCATGGGCAACCAGGCCCTGTGGGAGACCAGCGCGCTGTTCATCACCTACGACGAGCACGACGGCTACTTCGACCACGCGCTGCCGCCCTCGCCCGAGACCACCGTGGCCGGCGAGTTCATCAGCTCGCTGCCGATCGGCCTGGGCCCGCGGGTGCCGATGATCATCTGCTCGCCGTGGACGCGCGGCGGCTACGTCGACTCCAACACCTACGACCACACCTCGATGCTCCGCTTCCTGGAGACCTGGACCGGCGTGCGGGCGGCCAACATCACCGCCTGGCGGCGCTCGGTGACCGGCGACCTGACCGCCGCGTTCGACTTCGCGAACCCGGACCTCACCATCCCCGCGCTGCCGGACACGGTGCCGCTGATCGCCCAGTCGGACGCGGCGAAGTCCCTCCCACCGGTCACCACGCCCGCCCCGGGCACCCAGGCCGCCCCCGCCCAGGAGGCGGGCACCCGCCCCCGCCGGCCAAGCCGCCACCGGCCGCACGCCGACGTCACCGTCAACCGGTCCGCGCACACCGTGACCGCGACGATGTCCACCACCGGGCCGGCGGGCGTGTCGCTGTTCGTCTTCCCCGACAAGTACCAGGCCGCCTCGGCGACCCCGTTCACCGTGACCAGCGGCGCGACCAAGGCCTACACCTGGACGGCGGCCAAGGAGAGCTCCTACGGGTACGCCTTCTCGATCTATGGCCCGGACCGGTTCGTCCGCTCCTTCGCCGGCCAGGTGGTCTCCGCCGGCACGACGACCGGCCAGATCCCGGCGGTGACCGCCACCCCGGTCCCCGGGGCCGGCCCCGCGCTCCAGCTGACCCTGGCCAACAGTGGCAGCGCGGCCGTGGCCTACACCCTCACCGCGCACGACTACGCGGGCGCCACCCAGGCGGTGACCGTCGGCGCGAACGGCTCGGTGACCGTCAGCTGGCCCGTCAGCCGGGACGGGTACTACGACGTGATCATCACGGCGAACACCAGCGACGGGTTCACCCGACGTTACGCCGGGCGAATCGGGACTTAAGCCCCTGCCGGCGGCGCGCGGGGCTCGCTGTGCTCAGCCTTATGAGGATAGGCGCGAAGATCATCATTAATACGAGCCTGGACGCCGCCCGGGATGGGCTGGCTACCCTGGCCAGCCAAGGGTGGGCCATCAGCCTGCCCGGAGCACGCCCTGGGCACCCGGCCGGCCAGGCACTGCCCGGCCGGCCTGCCGGTGGATGCCCGCGCGGGCTGGTCATGGTGACGTTCGGGACAGCGGCGGCCGCCGGCGAAGTGCTGCCGGTGCAGTGGGAATCAGTGGAGCGGGGCGAGGTGTTCGCCGCGCTGCTGTTGTCCAGCGACCTCACCGTCAGCGCGGCGGCGACGCCGGGGTGCAGCACCCTGGCGCTCTTCGGCTTCTGCAGCCTGCTGCCCGCTGTCGTCCCGGACGCCAGCCAGGAGCAGGCCGCGCGGCAGGTCATCAAGGCACTGGCCCGGCTGTTCATCACCAGTGTCGCCGCCGCGATCGCCCGTTCCGCCGATCCTGGCCACCGGCTGCCTGCCCTGGAGACCGCTTCGTCGTGGCTGTCCGGCCAGCGGTCATCGGATTAGCGGCCCCGGCGCGCCCGTCGTTTATTCCGGTGACAGCTGGACACTAAGTCTCGACATCAAGTATCTTGATATCGAGACTAGCTGGGCGGGCAGCGGACCCGAGGAGGCGTGATGATCACCGGACTGGACCACGTGCAGGTCGCGATGCCGCGCGGCGCGGAAGGGGCGGCGCGGGCGTTCTACGCGGAACTGCTCGGCATGACCGAGCGGCCGAAGCCGCCTGTCCTCGCCGCCCGGGGCGGCTGCTGGTTCACGTCGGGAGCGGCCGTCTTGCACCTGGGCGTCGAGGAGCCGTTCTCCCCGGCCCGCAAGGCGCATCCGGCGTTCCTCGCCGAGGACATCGGCGCGCTCCAGGCCACGCTGACCGCCGCGGGCTATGCGTGCGTGCGCTCCGATGGGGAGGTCCCGGGCGTGCGCCGCTTCCACACGCACGATCCGTTCGGCAACCGCGTCGAGTTCCAGCAGGCCTGACCGCGCCGAGTTCCAGCAGGCCAGTTCAGCGGGTCATGACGAGCCCCAGCAGGTGCTCGCGGTAGGCCGCGAAGGTCTCATCCCGCTTGGTGGCCACCTGGTCGCGCGGGCGCGGTAGCGCGATGTCGATGACCTCGCTGACGACGCCGGGCGAGGCGGACAGCACGATCACCCGGTCGGCCAGGTAGACGGCCTCGTCGATGTCGTGCGTGACGAAGACGACCGTCACGCCGAACTCCTCGCGCACCCGCAGGATCAGGTCCTCCAGGCCGAAGCGGGTCTGCGCGTCCACCGAGGCGAACGGCTCGTCCATCAGCAGCAGGTCGGGCCGGCAGGCCAGCGCCCGCGCGATCGCGACCCGCTGCTGCATCCCGCCCGACAGCTGCCACGGATAGGACCGGCCCGCGTCGGCCAGCCCCACCGACGCCAGCACCTCCGCGATCCGGGCGGGCCGGGAGTCCCGCGCGACGCCGCGCGCCTTCAGCGCCAGGTCAACGTTGCCGCGGACGGTGAGCCACGGGAACAGCGACCGGCCGTAGTCCTGGAAGACGACGCCTACCCCGGCCGGTACCTGGCGCAGCGGCGTCCCCTCGAACTCCACCGTTCCCGAGGTGGGCATCGCCAGCCCGGCCAGGCACCGCAGCAGCGTCGTCTTGCCCGCCCCGCTCGGCCCGACCACGCACGCGAACTCGCCGCGGGCCACGTCGAAGGTGACGTCGGCGAGCGCCAGCCGCTGTCCCCCGCCGCGCAGCGGGTAGCCCTTCCGTACGCCCTTCAGTGCCACCACCGGTGGCTGCGGCGCCTGCCCCATCATGCCCGCCCTTCCACTGCCCGGGCACCGTAGTGCCAGTACAGGAGCCTGTTCTCCGCGAGCACGAACAGCAGGTTCGCCGCGCCGCCCACGATCGCCAGCATGAGGATCCCGCTCCACATGCCCAGGTAGTCGAAAGACTCCTGGGCGGTGACGATGTAGTAGCCGATGCCACCGGTCGAGGCCACCCACTCGCTGACCACCATGAGGATGATCGATACCTGCAAGCTGTTGCGCAGCCCGGCCACGACCTGGGGGGCCGCCGCCGGGAGGACCACCGCCAACGTCCGCCGCGCCCCGGACATCCCCAGGGCGCGCGCCGTGTCCAGCTTGACCGCGTCGACTCCGCGCATCCCGTCCAGGGTGTTCAGCAGCGTCGGCCAGACGGCGGCGAACGCGATGATGACCACCTTCATCGCCGCTCCGATCCCGAACACGGTGATCACGGCGGGCACCAGCACCGGGGCGGGCAGCACGTACAGGAAGTACAGGTAGGGCGAGGTCGCCTCGCGCAGGTACCGCAGCGACCACAGCAGCGCGCCGATCCCGATGCCGGCCAGGCCCGCGATCGCGTAGCCGAGCACCAGGTGCTCCAGGCTGGAGCCGAGCTGAGCGCGAGCCGGGCCGACCGCCCACTGCGCCCACAGGGTGCGCACGATCTTGGCCAGCGGCGGGAAGTAGACCGAGGTGCTGCCGGCCGACCACGCCCACCAGGCGCCGATCAAGGCGGCGAACAGCCACGCTCGGGTGGCCGCCCGCCCGGCCACCCGCGAGGCGGCCCTGACGGTGCTGGCCGGGGCGGTGCTGGCCGGTGCGGTGCCAGCCCGGGCGCGCCCGGCCCCGGGCTCGGCGTCGGCCTCACCCCGCATGGCCCGCCGCCATCCGGTGCGACTCGTGCCAGTGCATGACCCACCCTTCGCCGAGCGTGAACAGCCCGGCCAGCAGCACTCCGAGCAGCCCCGCGACCAGGATGTAGGCGTACATGACCGGGTA
>JAICUO010000448.1 GCA_025935815.1 Streptosporangiaceae bacterium | reverse complement strand
GCGACGCCGTCGCGGCGGCGCTCGCCCAGCTCACGGCGGCTGGATTGCCCGCGTAACGCCACGTAGCCGACGGTGACGGGTACCGCCAGGTGCGCCGGGCAACGTGACAACCGGGCAACTTGACAACGCACCGTAATTACGGTGTCCTATACGGCGTGCCAGCAAGCGCGCTTACCGCCTCTGCCGTCCGCGACGCCCTCGTCGCGAATTCCGGCCTGCGCTGCTGTCCTTCGTGTTGTTGTCGCTGATCCCCGCAAGCTCGCCAAGGATCACCGGCCCCGTCTGGGGATAGTCCGTCCCGCACGTCACCCCGCACGCGAAGGAACCGTTCGTGAACGCCGATTTGTCGGTCGCACCTGAAATCGCCCAGCTCGCCGCGCCGCTCGCGCTCGTGCCGTCAGGGCTCGTGCCGTCCGCGCAGGGCCGCGCGCCTGCCGCGCACGCTCCGTCTGCCCGCCTGACGACCGGCCAGCTGGCCACCGAGCTTTCCCGGCTAGCCGCCGCGCCGGAGCGCTGGTGGGACTTGGTCCAGTTCAACCCGGACCGCCCAGCGCGCATCGCGGTGCCCGCCTCATTCGAGGCGTGGCTGCTGGTCATCCCGCCAGGGCAGGCGGCCGAGTGCCGTTGCGTGCTGGGCACTCAGATAGCCGGTGACGCCGTTGAGGTGCCCAGGGGAGGGGCAGCGCCCGGGGGAGGGGCAGCGCCCGGGGGGGTGGCGAGGCAGTTGCGCCAGGGGCGCGTCGCGGTCCACGCGCCGGGCAATCAGCACGTCATGCGCAGCGCGGGTCACGGGTATTCGGTGACCCTGCACGCCGGCGAGCGCGGGTAGTTCCCTCCTCCTCACGGCGTACGGCGTAATCATCACCATGGCCGACGCAAGCAGGCGTCCGGGCCGGCCACACTGGGGTCATGATTGAAGTCAGGGGACTCACCAAGAGATACGGGGACAAGGTCGCGGTGGACGGCCTGTCATTCGGGATTGAGCCGGGTAAGGTAACCGGCTTCCTGGGGCCCAACGGCGCCGGAAAGACCACCACCATGCGGCTCATTCTCGAGCTGGACTACCCGGACGCGGGATCGATCACCGTAGGCGGCAAGCGTTACCGCGACCTGGCCTACCCGATGCGCGAGGTCGGGGCGCTGCTGGACGCCAAGTCGGTGCACGGCGGCCGGTCGGCCTACAACCACTTGCTATGCCTCGCGCAGACCAACAACTTGCCCAAGCGCCGGGTAGCCGAGGTGCTCGAACTGGTTGGGATGTCGGCGGTGGCGCGCAAGCGGTCCAAGGGGTTCTCCCTCGGCATGAGCCAACGGCTGGGGATCGCGGCGACCTTGCTCGGCGACCCGAAGGTCGTCATGTTCGACGAGCCCGTCAACGGGCTGGACCCCGAGGGCATCCTCTGGATCCGCAACCTCATGAAGACCCTCGCGGCCGAGGGGCGCACGGTTTTCGTGTCCAGCCACCTGATGTCGGAGATGGAGAACACCGCCGACCACCTGATCGTCGTGGGCCGCGGCAAGCTGATCGCGGACTGCACGATGGCCGAGTTCATCGCGCGCTCGTCCGGCGCGGCGGTGAAGGTGCGCACCCCCGCGCCCGACGCGCTGGTGCTGGCCATCGCGGCCAAGGGCGGGCAGGCATCCGCCGACGCCGACGGGACCCTGGTGGTTCGCGGCCTGGCCACTGACCAAGTCGGGGACATCGCGTTCGAGCAGGGCATCCGGGTCCACGAGCTGACCATGGTGCGCGCCTCGCTGGAGGAAGCGTTCATGGAGCTAACCGGGGACAGCGTGGAGTACCGCGCCGGGATCCCCGCCGCCAGCGTCCCGGTCGGGCCGGGCACCTCAGGAAGCGGGGTCTGAGCAATGGCTACCATGACGACTTCTCCGGCCTCGTCCGGCAAGCTGCCGCTGTCCACGCTG
The DNA here is from genome assembly GCA_025935815.1 of Streptosporangiaceae bacterium. Lineage (GTDB taxonomy): Bacteria > Actinomycetota > Actinomycetes > Streptosporangiales > Streptosporangiaceae > Trebonia. The sequence continues at coordinate 4,636 of JAICUO010000448.1, read as the reverse complement.
CCGTCGGCGTCGGGACGGGCCAGCCTGGGCGGCGCGCTGCGCTCGGAGTGGACCAAGATCCGCTCGGTCCGCTCGACGTACTGGACGCTGATCGCGCTGCTGGTGGTCAGCATCGGGCTGGACGCGCTGATCTCCGCCGCCAGCTCCTCTCACTTGCAGAGCCATCCGGCCGACAAGGTCGGCTTCGACTCCACCCAGGTCAGCCTGTTCGCCTTCGCCTTCCTCGGCCAGCTGATCCTCGCGGTGCTCGGCGGCATGGTGATCACCGCCGAGTACTCAACCGGGATGATCCGTACCTCGCTCAGCGTGCAGCCGCGGCGGGGCACCCTGTACGTGGCCAAGGCGATGGTGTTCGCCGGCGTGGCGCTGGTCGTGTCGTTCTTCACGTCCTTCGTGGCGTTCTTCCTGGGCCAGGCGCTGCTGTCGTCGTCCGGGATGAACGCGTCACTGTCGGGGCCGGGCGTGCTGCGCGCGGTCGTCGGCACCGCGCTGGTGGTGACCCTGGTCGGGATGTTCGCGTTCGGCCTGGGCGCGATCTTCCGGCACACCGCGGCCACGATCGCCACCGCGATCGGGATGATGTTCGTGGTCCCGATCATCATCAACCTCCTGCCCGACAACTGGCGCATCGAGGTTGTCCGGTGGCTGCCAAGCTCGGCCCTCGACCGGATCTCGGCCACGATCCCCGGCGCTAACCCGCACATGTTCGGGCCCTGGGGCCAGTTCGCGGTGACCGCCGCCTGGGCGGTAGCCGCCCTGGTGGCCGGGATCATCTTGTTCCGCAAGCGCGACGCCTAGCCGAGTAGGCCGCCGCGGCGGGCGCCCCGGGCCTGGCGCCCGGGGCGCCCGCCTTTGGCGTTCGCTAGCTGTTGGCGGGCGGCCGCGCTGCACCGAGCGCGGCGACGGCGTCGGGGGTCAGCTCGGCCAGGCTGGACAGCACCAGCCGCGCGGAGCTGAGCGCGTCCGGGGCGGGCGGGTACTTCGGGTGCGGCACCGCGATAACCGTCATGCCCGCGGCGGCCGCCGAGCGCAGCCCATTCGATGAGTCCTCGATCGCGGCGCACTCGCCGGGCGGCACGCGGAGCCGTTCGGTGACCATGAGGTAGATGTCGGGCGCGGGCTTGCCCCGGGTGACCTGCTCCGACGACAACGCGACCGGGAAGTCCGGGCGCAGGCCGGAGGCGTCCAGCACGACCTCGATCAGCGACTGCGGCGCCGAGCTGGCCAGGCCGAGCGGCCACCGGGCCGCCATCGCCCGGACGGCGTCCACCGCGCCGGGCATCAGCGGCAGGTGCTCGGCGTAGCGGGCGGCCATCGCGCCGATGACCGCGGCCGCCACGTCTGGTGGCTGGAGGCCGACCCCGAGGTCGCGCGCGAGGTAGCGCGACCACTCGGCGGTGGACATCCCCATCAGCTTGTCCTGCGCGTCCGGCAGCCACTGCCCGCCGTGGTCGGCCACGAACGCGCGGCGCACCTCCTCCCATACCGGCTCGGAGTCGATGAGCACCCCATCACAGTCGAACACGACCGCCTCGATCATGGTCCAAGCATGCCAGCCGGGGGCCTGGCGCCGGGCCGGGGGCGGACGGTGCGTGCTGGCCAGTGCGGGCGAGTGCTGGTCAGCGTGCGAAGGCGGTGCCGAGGGGCACGGAGGTCTCGCCGGGGCCTCTATCGAAAAAAGATCTTGATGCTACTAATTGTGAAATGTCTCCTCGCATGCGATACTGGATGCATCGCAGCTTGACATCGCACCTCGGGGGAGGTGACTCCAGGCAATGTCTCTTACGAGCGACCGGGCCGCCGGGGACGGCGGGGATTCCGCTGTCGGCGGCATGCGGGCGGAAGCTGGCTTTCCGGCGGGGGGCCGCGCGGCGAGCGCTGGCCTGCCGGCTGGCTTCGTGCCGGACAGCGTGGCGGCGGCGCTGGCGATGGCGGAGGCGGGCCTGGGGTACCTGCGTGACCCGGGCGCGGCGTCGCTGATGCCGGCGGAGCTGAGCGGGGCGCTGGACGCGGTGGGGGCGCTGGGCGGCAAGCTGGCAGCCGCCCGGGCGGCGGTGCTGGCCCGGTTCGAGGCTGAGCGAGCCCATGCCGGTGACGGGTACGGGTCGTGTGCCGCGTGGCTTAAGGGCAGGGGCCGGATGACCGGCAAGGCGGCTGGCGCGCAGGTGCGGCAGATGCGCCAGTTCCGGGATCACCCGGTCATCGAGGAGGCGGTCGCGGCGGGAGAGGTCTCCGAGTCGTGGGCGGGGGAGCTGGCCGGGTGGACTGCCCGGCTGCCCGGAGACTGGCGCCATGACGTGGACAGGCTGCTGGCTGATACCGCCGCCGCCGGGGCGAACCTCGAGGACCTGGCGGTCGTCGCGCGGGCCGCGTACGAGAAATGGCGCTCCCAGCAGCCCGACCCCGACGACCCGGACGACGGGTTCGATGACCGGTTCTTGAGGCTGGGTACCACGATCGACAACGCGGGACGGGTGAACGGGGACCTGACGCCGGAGTGCACGGCGGCGTTGCAGGCGGTGCTGGACTCCCTCGGCAAGAAGGCCGGCCCGGAGGACGAGCGCAGCGAGGCGCAGCGCTACCACGACGCGCTGCAGCTGGCGTGTGAGCTGCTGCTCCGCGCGCAGCTCGTCCCGGACCGGGCCGGGGCGGACACCCGCGTGGACGCGGTGATCGACCTGGCCCGGCTGCTGGGCCTGCCCGGAGCTAGCGAGCTGGCCGAGGCGTGGCTGGCCGCCCTGGCGGGCGAGCACGGGTACCTGGACGGCCTCGATGCCGAGGCCGCATCCTGCGACGCCCTCATCACCCCGGTGGTCACCGGCCACCCTGACCTGGCGGTGGTCGACCAGATGGTCGACATCATCGTGGGATTCCTGGACGACGCCGGCGCCGGCGATGACGATGCGAGCAGCGGTCCCAGCGACCGGGCCAAGGCCCTATCACCGGAAGCCTGGCAGGCAATCCGCTACGCCATCGCCCGGCTCGCCGTCGACCTGGTCGCCGGGCCGGACCGGCTCGCCTCCATCTTGCGCCGGGGGCTGCTGGACGCGCCCTACACGAGCAAGTCCGTGATCCTGGACATCGGTTACAGCGCCAGCATCCCCGGCTACATCCGCCGGGCGGTGCAACTACGGGCACGGCACTGCGAGTGGCCCGGCTGCGGCAAGCCGCCCGCCCATTGTGATGTTCACCATCTGCGCCATCAGGCCGACGGCGGCGAGACATCAGTTAGTAATTGTGTTCTATTGTGCCAATTCCACCATGATGCCTGCGTCCACCGGTGGGGCTGGCGGCTCGTCTTGCACCCTGACGGGACTACCAGCGCGTACGGCCCCCGTGGGCAGGTCCAGCACAGTCACGGGCCGCCCGGTGGCACTGGGCCACCGGGCAGCGGGCCACCGGGCAGCGGGCCACCCGAAAACCATGGTCCACCAGGCACGGAGGCGGCATGATCCGCCATCAGCGGCACCGTGGCATGACCTGCCATCACCGCCGCACCTGACCACCGAGCCCGCCCGCGACCGGGGAAGCGATCCCGGCCGTGGGCGGCAGCGTGCCCATGGCGGGTGTGGTGGGGGCGAGCTTGAGGTTGAGGCGGTGCCGCCCGGAGATGCTAGCGGCGGACTAGGGCCAACTGCCGCGACTGGGCGACTAGGGTGCCGGCCGAGTCCCAGACTTCGACGTCTTCCTCGTGGTAGCCGCCGCTGACGTAGCGGGTGATGACACGGCAGGCGAGCCAGCCGGGGGCGGGGCGGGCGCGCACGTGGACGGTCAGCTCGATCGTGGTGGAGCCGCCGCCGAGCTCGAGCACGACCGGGGGAGCGGCGTCCACGATGAAGGGCAGGGTGAGAGTGTCGGCGTCGCGGCCGTCGGCGAAGCGGATCCAGAACTCCGATGTCGGGTCGCCCGACGGGACGCCCCGCAGCCAACCGGGGATCACCGGTGCCCGGTACTCGAACCGGCGGCCGATCTCGATGCCGGAGATGCTCTGCAGCCGGTGGCAGTCGGCGGGGTCGGGCAGCTTGGGCGGGACCCGGCCCAGGAACTCGACCGGGACCGAGGCGAGGTCGGAGAACGCGGCGGTCGCCCGCAGCACCTCCTTGCCACCTTGCTCCAGGGACGCCTGGCCGAACGCCGTCGTCCGCCCGGACCGGATGACCTCGGCGTGCACCTGCGCGGGACCGGGATTGGCGGGGCGCAGGTACAAGCCCGACATCACGATGGGGTCCGGGAACGGCAGCAGCGAGTGCAGGGCCTTAGCGCAGGTCGCCAGCAGGAAGCCGCCGTTGACGCTGGCCAGGCCGGACCACTGGTCACTGATGTCGACCGAGAAGCCGCCCGCGGGCTGTGCCTGCGAAGACAGCTGTGCCTGTGAAGACAGCTGTGCCTGCGAAGACAGGGGAACCAGGCGCGTCGCCGCGTCGAATTCGGACTCTCCCATTTACGGGAGGGTCAGGATCTCGTGGCCGTCCTCGGTCACGAGGATCGTGTGCTCGAACTGCGCCGTCCGCTTGCGGTCCTTCGTCACCGCGGTCCAGCCGTCCTTCCAGACGTCATAGGCGATCGTGCCGAGCGTCAGCATCGGCTCGATCGTGAACGTCATGCCCGGCTCCATGGTCACGGTGTTGCGCGGGTC
>JAICUO010000768.1 GCA_025935815.1 Streptosporangiaceae bacterium | reverse complement strand
GCGCGCAGGTGCCCCAGCGCGCGGGCGCTCAGCCGGGAGACGTGCATCTGGGAGATGCCGAGCTGCTGGCCGATCTGCGCCTGGGTCATGTCGCCGTAGAAGCGCATGATCAGGATCTTCTGCTCACGCGGGGGCAGCTCGCCCCAGTGCGTGGCGACGGCCCGCATGCCGAGCATCCGCTCCAGCCGCGGGTCTTCCCCGCCGAGCAGGTCGGCCAGGGTCGCGCCGCCGGGCTCGGCGCGCAGCGGGGCGTCGAGCGAGCCGGGATGGAAGGCGAGCTCTGCCCGCCGGGCCTCGCGCAGCGCCTCGCCGGTGACTCCCAGGTGCCGGGCCAGGTCGGGCTCGGCGGGCATCCGGCCCAGGTCCTGGGCCAGCTGCCCGGCGTCCGCGCGGACCTGAAGGACCAGTTCCTGCACCGGGCGCGGGACGCGCACCAGCCACCGCTTGTCCCGGAAGTGCCTCTTGATCTCCCCGCTGATGCAAGGCTGCGCGAAGGCCGCCAGGCCGCCTCCAAAAGCGGGATCAAAGTTACCGATCGCCTTCAGCAGCCCGACATACCCCACCTGCATCAGGTCCTCCGCCGGCTCCGGGCTGCGGGAGTACCGCCGCGCGCACGCGCGCACCAGGTGACCGTAGCGGCTGACCAGCAGCTCACGCGCCGCGTCACGGCGCGCGCTGCCTGGCGGCAGCGCCCCGGCGATTGCCAGCAGCTCCCGGTCGCCCAGCCCCGCTAGGTCCTCAGCCGGCCGGCAGGCCGCCCCGCCCAGAGGTCGCGCGGGCTCCGGCGGGGGCGCTGGCAGGCTGCCCGCGGGCAGTCCCGGGTACCCCGGGACCTGCTCAGCGGCCCACTCGATGACATCCATGACCGGACTCCTCTAGTCAGTGACCAGGTAACGCGCGAGCAGCCGGCAGAGAGGATTCCCCCGATGGTTCCCGCTGTCATCCGGCGCGCCCCCAGCGCCGGCTCCGGGAAGCAAAAATCCGGGCCCTGCCGCGCAACCGCGGATCTCGCGGGTGCGGCTGCCGGGGTCCGGAGCAATTGAGCAATATCCTACGCTTCCCTGGCCGCCCCCGGATAGGTTTCCCCGGGCGCGCACGCTCGGTCTTCCCGGCCGCATAACCCTGGCGCGCAGTCCTCGTGACTCGCGGTCGCGTGCAGTGCTGGCGGCCCCGGCCGGAGGCCGGGTGCGAGGGTTCGCGGGCCTCCGGCAGCTCACCGGCGACCACGCCCGCCAAGGACTGGCCCGGGGCCTACCTGGCTTGCCGCCTGCCGGGCCGCCGCCGCATCCGCAGGGCGCCCAGGAGAAGGGCACCGAGGAACACGAAAACGCCTATGATCAGCAGGTACAGCAGGCCCTTCACGGCGACGCCCACGATGCCCAGCGCGATCGCCGCGATTATCAGTAGCAGGACGAGGGCAATCATCTGATTCTCCGCTCAGTGGGGCAGCTCAGCGGCGGGCCAGCCGCCGCTCGCCGCCGCCGCCTGGCGCGTACGCCAGGCCGTAGTGCACGAAGATCGCCTCTTCATCGCCCGCCGGCAGCTCGCCGTCGGTGTCAATCGAGGGGGCGTCCCTCACCTGCTTCTTGTCGTAGGCGACCTTGACGTACCCAGGGCCCACGGTCGCGTGGTCAAGGGGCACGAACACGAGCCGGTGCCGGGTCGGCATCCCGACCTTGACCGTGCCGAACGACGGCAGGTCGGTGACGGTGTCCACGTAGACGGCCTCTAGCTCGCCGATCTTGTGGCCCTGGGCGTCGACAACGTCGCGGCCCCGCCATTCCCGGATGTTGGCAGCCTCGAACATGCCAGCCTCCTTCCCGCAGCCCTCGCGGTTATCGCAATTATCAGCCTATCCCCGCCCCGGACTCCGGCCCACGGATGCCGTCCGAGGCTGTCCGTCGTTCCGCACCCCCCTGGAGCCGGGAGGCGGACGGGCCGGCCGAGGTGGTGCGGGACAAGGTGGTACCGCGGTCGCTGCTGACCACCTCTGGCGCGGCAGTGCGCGCCTACCAGCAAGGCCAGCGCTGACACGTCACAGAATGACACACCGGACAGGTCGATGATGAGCAGCCGCTCACGTAGCGCGGGGATGGTGGCCATGTCAGGGTCCCCTGGCGGTGTCAACGGCGGTCATCAGGTCGCATCCGCGTGGCCCGCGAGCCGGCCGCCCTCGGACTCCCAGATGGACAGCTCAAGTTCTGTTCCGGCCGGCTGGGCCGCGCTGGTGAGGGCGGCGAGGATGTCCGGGACCCGGATGAGGCTGACGGCCTGGGCGGCGACGTCCATGGCCCTTGGCGTCGGCTTCGGCGGTGATGTGGGGGACGACCAGGAGGTCCATGCGGTCGTCGCCGCAGAATGCGCTGATCAGGCCAGCAGGATGACCGGGGTACCAGTCGAGCGGGACCGTCCGGCCTGCGCCACCGAGCCACCGCAACGTCGTTATCTTCGGCACTGTCAACCTCGTTGCCGTCATCGTCATTACCCGGCTCACTATTCCCGGGTTCGCTTCCCTCTGGTGCGCGTGGGCCGCCATGTCCGGTGCCGCCATCACGCTGCACTGCCGCTTCGCCAAACCCGGTCCCCAGCGCGCCGGGACCGGGCTGGCAGCGTGACTTCCGTCGTGGGCGCCGCTTCCGGGAGTGATCGGCCCCGATGATGAGTCTTGCCCGGATTGGTCGTGTCCGTCGGCCCGCCGATGGCCTTCACTGACCCTGCGGTGCGCGAGCGGTTGCCGGGCGCGCCGCACGCGGATCGTCTACTGTGCCTCCTGGACGGCCGCCGTCAGCCAGGCGAGGCGTTTTGACATGGCCTGGGCGCAGGCGACGACGGCGCGTACGTGGCCGGAGTCGTCAGCGGCGCGCCACAGGACCGACCACGGGTAATCGGAGGCTGGCTCGGTCAGCGGCCGCCAGATGGTCCCGGGGAGCGCCGCGATGCACGACGATGGCACGCAGTACAGGCAGCGTCCCGCGGCGACGAGATCGGCGGCCGCCCGGATGCTCTCCACGGTCCCCCGGTAGACAGTGGGGGTGAAGCCGGCCGCCCGGCACATCTCCACGGTGAACTGATTGAATTCCGGGACCCTGGCGTCCTCGGCGAGCAAGAGCGGCTCCCTGGCCAGCGCGGCGACTGAGACTCCGTCCAGTCCGGCGAACGGGTGAGCAGTTGGCACCAGGACCCCGAGCGGGTCCTGGCGGAACAGCAGCGACGCGATCTGCGGCGGGGCGAGCGCGGCGCGGCCGACGCCGACGTCAAGGCGGCCGTCGGCGAGCTGCTGGTACTGCTCGGGCACGCTGGCCTCGACCTGGTGGATCACCAGGCCGGGATAGCGGGCCTGAACCTCGTGCAGGATCTGCGGCATCGAGTCATAACTGGAGTCGATGATGCCGACCCGCAGCGGCGCGCCGGCGCCTGCGGCGCCCCGTGCGGCCTTCGCGGCGCGGTCGGTGTGCGCCAGGATCTGCCGCGCCTCGACCAGGAACACCACCCCGGCAG
>JAICUO010000960.1 GCA_025935815.1 Streptosporangiaceae bacterium | reverse complement strand
CGGCGGCCTGCTCGGCGCCGCCTGGGGCGCCTCCGCGGTGCCCGAGCCGTGGCGGCGCGCCCTGCACGGGTGGCCTGGCCTCGGCGCCGGGGACCTGATCGCCCTGGCCGCCGCGATCGCCGCCGCCAGCGCGGCCGCCCGGCCCCGGTGAGGCGCTGGCCGCCCGGGCGGCGGGCGCACCGCGCCTGACGCCGGGCCGGGCGCGGGTGGGACAGTGGCATCATGGACGATCTCACGCTCAAGCACTCGGTGGCCGTTGTGGTGCGCGGCCCCGGCGATGGCACGTTCCTGCTCGTGCGGCGCCCCGATGACCCCGCCGACCCGCTCGCGGGGGCCTGGGGGCTCCCCGCGGTAACCCTCGCCGCCGGGGAGGACGAGCTGGCGGGCGTCACCCGCGTCGGCCGCGCCAAGATGGGCGTGGAGCTGAGGGCCACCAGGAGGATCGGGGAGACGGCGGGCGTCCAGGGCGGGGCCGCGCTGCGGCTGGCCGAGTACGAGGCCGTGATCACCGCGGGCGAGCCGTCCGTGCCGCAGCCCGACGCGTCGGTGACCCAGTACACCGCCTGGCGGTACACGGCCGAGCCGGGCGACCTCGCCGAGGCGGCCAGCCGGGGGTCGCTGTGCGCCCGGCTGTTCCTGCGGGACCGGGCCGCCGGCCATGCCGGACGAAATGGTGACTGACGAGCCGGCTGCTGACGCGGCCCGGGTCGCGGCGTTCCGCGAGCGCAACGGCCTGGCGGCTCTCATCGACATCCACGTGCACTTCATGCCGCAGCGCCTGCTGGACGCGGTGCAGGCCTACTTCGACAGCGCCGGGCCGCTGATCGGGCGGCCGTGGCCGATCGCCTACCGGCAGGGCGAGGACGCCCGGGTGGCGATCCTGCGCGGCTTCGGGGTGCGGGCGTTCACCGCGATGCTGTACCCGCACAAGCCTGGCATGGCCCGCTCCCTCAACGACTGGGCGGCGGGCTTCGCGGCGCGGGTCCCGGAGTGCATCCACACCGCGACGCTGTTCGCCGAGCCGTCGGCGGCCGCCGACGTGGCGCGGGCCATCGGGCAGGGCGCGCGGGCGTTCAAGTGCCACCTGCAGGTGGGGAACTTCGACCCGAACGACCCGCGGCTGGACGCCGCCTGGGGGCAGCTGGCCGAGGTGGGCATCCCGGTGGTGACCCACTGCGGGTCGGGCCCGGTGCCCGGTCGCTTCACCGGCCCCGGGCCGGTGACGGCCCTGCTGGCCAGGCACCCCCGGCTGCGGCTGGTCGTCGCGCACCTGGGCATGCCCGAGTACGCGCAGTTCCTCGACCTCGCCGAGCGGTACCCCGGCGTGCTGCTGGACACGACGATGGCGTTCACGCCGTTCGTCGAGCAGGGCGGGAGCGCGTTCCCGCCCGCGCTCCTGCCCCGGCTGGCGGCGCTGCGGGACCGGGTGCTGCTGGGCACCGACTTCCCGAACATCCCCCACCCCTACCCGGAGGCCCTGGAGTCGCTGGAGCGGACCGGGCTGGGGGCGGGATGGCTGCGCGCGGTGTGCCACGACAACGCGGCCAGCCTGCTGGGGGACTATCTCACGTGACCACGGGCCCCGCCGGTGTTTACCATGAGTTAGGTAGGTGAATACGTGTAGTTACTGATGTGGACTTGCGGCGCCACCCGGGAGACGCGGGGGACCAGCGCTCAGCCGGGGGGACGGCGCCAATCGGGGGGATGAGCATGCACAGAAGCGAACTGCTGCTGGGGGAGCAGACGGCCCGGCTCGACTGGTGGCGGGCAGCCGCCTGCCAGACCGCCGACCCGGAGATCTTCTTCCCCGTCTCCTCGGTCGGGCCGGGGCGCGAGGAGGTCGCCCGCGCCAAGGAGGTGTGCGCCTCCTGCCGGGTCCGCCGGCAGTGCCTGCAGTTCGCGATCGCCACCCGCCAGCTGCACGGAGTCTGGGGCGGCACCACTGAGGAGGAGCGCCGCCTGCACGTG
>JAICUO010000122.1 GCA_025935815.1 Streptosporangiaceae bacterium | reverse complement strand
CGGCCGAGCCCGGGGCCGCGCAGGATTCTCCGCACTGGCGTCTTGCGCACCGGCCGTCCCCGCGACCCCCTGGGGGGCCGGGCCCGTCAGCCCGGCGTCAGCCGTGCTTCGCGTCATCTCACGCGGGTCCCGAGACCGACGAGATGATGCCGGCCCCGGTGGGGTCGGGGTTGGCGAAGAACTTCGCCACCGCGTTGTCCAGGTTCTGCCCGGGGGTGGTGGGCAGCGCGGTGTCGAAGTACACCGCGATGGAGGTCGCGCTTGCGTTCGCCGCCGCGGCGTCCTTCGCGGCCGGGACGGTGAGCGCGTCGGCGGCGGCCGGGTTCACCGGCAGGCCGACGCCCGCGCCCAGCAGCTGCCGCTGGACTTCGGGGGTGGTCAGGTACTGCAGGAACTTCGCGCAGGCGGGCTCGGCCGCGCTGGTCGTGCAGGAGTAGCCGTCGCCGCCGCCGAGCACGGCCTTCGGGTCACCGGCACCGCCGGTCACGGCCGGGAACGGGAACCAGCCGAGCTTGGCGTTCACGTTCTTGTCGGAGGTGAGGCTGGCGCCGGCCCCGGGGGTCCAGTCACCCTGGAGCTCCATCGCGGCCTTGCCGTTCACCAGCAGGCCGACCGAGCTGCTCGGGATGTTCTGGGCCGGGACGCCGAGGAAGCCCTTCTCGAACGGGTCGGTCTTGATGAAGTCGCTCAGGTCCTTGCTCGCCTTGACGAAGCACGGGTCGCTCAGGCTGACGTTCGTCATGGCGTTCTTGATGGTGTCGGCCGAGCACTCGCGGACGGCGAAGTACTCCCACCAGAAGGCTCCCGGCCAGCCGTCCTTCATCCCGACGGTGATCGGCGTGATGCCCTTGGCCTTCAGCTTGGCGTCGTCGGAGACAAGCTCGGCGATGGTGGTCGGCGGGGTGGTGATGCCGGCCTGGGCGAACAGGTCCTTGCGGTACCAGAAGCCGACCACGTGCAGGTCATAGGGGATGCCGTACCACTTGCCGTCGGTCTGCCAGGCCGTGGCCGGGACCCCAAGCTGCCCGACCCAGCTGGAGACGTACGAGGAGATATCGGCCAGCTTCCCGGTCTTGACCTGGGTCGCCTGCCCGCCGCTGCCCCACTGCTGGAAGATGTCCGGCGGCGCGCTGCCGCGCAGCGCCGGGGTGATCTTCGTCTTGAACAGCTCGTTCTGCATCGGGACGTTCTGGATCGTGATGCCAGGATTGGCGGCCTCGAACGTCTTGATGACGTTCTGGAAGACCCCGAGCAGCGGCTGCGTGTTCGCGTTGTTCCACCAGCTCAAGGTCACCTTGCCGGAACTGGAGCTACTGCTGCCGCCGGTTGCCTGCGTGCCGCCAGACGTGCTAGTCGAGCCGCCGCCGCTGCTGCAGGCGGCAGCCAAGGCCGTAGCCGCCGCCAGCGCAACGGCCGCTAGCGCCCGTTTCGTATTCATGCTGCGTTTCATCTCCCCTGGGGGTAGCGGCTCGCGGGCCGATCTCGCCGCAGCCTACTACGCCACGGCGGCCGGCCCTCGGCCTGTCCGAAAGTTTCAAGGGATACTTTCGATGGTGCCGTCATCGTAGAATCGACGAATCCTTAGGTCAACCCCTGGTTTCCGGCCCGTTACCGACATTTTCGAAGGTCTTGCCCATGTTGTTACCGACCTGGCAACGCACGTATTGGTCGCCACGTCAAGCTATAGATTCGCGCATTCCCTTGACCACGCTGTTAACGTACGATGCACCATGGAAGCGACGATCGGGGCAAGAGCCGCCACAGATCGAAACTTTCGGAAAGAAACCTAGGTGGCTACCGAACATGTTGGAAGGTGGGCCTGTGCGGCCTCAGGAGGACGGAAGCGCGCGGCAGCGGCAGCCTGGGGCATCGGGCAGGCCTCGCGATGGCGGCAGCAAGCTACTCGAGCGCAAGACGACGCTGGCCGCGATCGCCGCGGCGGCGGGCGTATCGCTGCCCACGGTGTCGAAGGTCGTCAACGGCCGCCCGGACGTCGCGGCCGAGACCCGCGCCCGGGTAGAGCGGCTGCTCGATGAGTACAACTACGCCCGGCCCGGGCCCCGGCGCCAGCGCCGCGGGGGCCTCATCGACCTCGTGCTGGCCGGCCTGGACAGCCCGTGGGCGGTGGAGATCCTGCGCGGCGTGGAAGAGTGGGGCGCCGCCCACGAGACGGGGGTCGCGGTGTCGTCGGTGCGGCACGGCAGCGCCCGCCCGGCGAGCTGGACATCGACCGTGGCCAGCCACGATTCCAGCGGCGTGATCCTTGTCACTTCCCGGCTGACTGACGAGCAGCTGGTGCAGCTGCGCAGCGCGGCGATCCCGCTGGTGGTCGTGGATCCGGCCAACGCGCCGCCGCCCGACATCCCCAGCGTTGGCGCGACCAACTGGGCCGGCGGCATCGCCGCCACCGAGCACCTGCTCGGGCTCGGGCACCGGCGGATCGGCGTGATCAGCGGCCCCGGCGACATGCTGTGCAGCCTGGCGCGCATTGACGGCTACCGCTCGGCCCTGGACCGGGCGGGCGTCGAATACGACCCGTCGATCGTGCGGTACGGCGACTTCCACCACGAGGGCGGCTTCGCCCGCGCCGTGGAGCTCCTCGACCGGCCCGACCCGCCGACCGCGATCTTCGCCGGCAGCGACCAGCAGGCCTTCGGCGTGTACGAGGCGGCGCGGCTGCGCGGCATGCGGGTGCCGCAGGACCTCAGCGTGGTGGGGTTCGATGACCTCCCGGTGACCCGGTGGGCCTCACCCCCGATGACCAGCATCCGCCAGCCGCTCGCGGATATGGGCAGCGTGGCCGCCCAGATGCTCGGTGACCTCATCGAGGGCAAGCCGCTGCGGTCGACCCGGGTGGAGCTATCCACCGAGCTAATGGTGCGGGAGTCAACCGCCGTCCCTGGAAGGCCCGTGAAGTGACCCACTCACTCGACACCACCACCCAAGCTGGCCCGGAAGCGCCCAGCCCGTGGCAGGACCCGGAGCGGCCCGTCACCGAGCGGGTGGCCGACCTGCTCGGCCGGATGACGCTGGAGGAGAAGGTCGCCCAGCTGGGCAGCGCCTGGATGGGCTCTTCCGGCGACGGGGACGGCGTCGCCCCCATGCAGGACGCGTTCTACGACGACGAGGCGGCGCCGTTCGACGAGCTGGTCAAGCACGGCCTCGGCCAGCTGACCCGGGTGTTCGGCACCCGGCCGGTGTCGGCCGCGGCCGGGATGAGCGCCATGGCCGCGCTGCAGGCCCAGGTCGTCGCCAGCAGCCGGTTCGGCATTCCGGCGATCGCGCATGAGGAGTGCCTGACCGGGTTCGCGGCGTGGACCGCCACGATCTTCCCGACGCCGCTGGCCTGGGGCGCCGCCTTCGATCCGGCCCTGGTCGGCGAGATGAGCCGGTGCTTCGGCTCGACGATGCGCGCGGTCGGCGTCCACCAGGGCCTGGCGCCGGTCCTCGACGTGACCCGTGACTACCGGTGGGGCCGCGTCGAGGAGACCATCGGCGAGGACCCCTACCTGGTCGGCTCGGTCGGCGCCGCCTACGTCCAGGGCCTGCAGGCCGCCGGGGTGGAGGCGACCCTGAAGCACTTCGTCGGCTACTCCGCCTCCCGCGCGGGCCGCAACATGGGCCCGGTCTCGATGGGACCGCGGGAGCTGGCCGACGTCATGCTCGTGCCGTTCGAGATGGCGCTGCTGCTCGGCGGGGCCAAGTCGGTGATGCCGACCTACATCGACATCGACGGCGCCCCCGCGAGCGCCGACCGGCGCCTGCTGACGACGCTGCTGCGCGACGAGCTCGGCTTTGACGGGCTAGTCGTCTCGGACTACTACGCGGTCTCGTTCCTGGAGATTCAGCACGCGGTGGCGGGCTCCCCGGGCGGTGCCGGCGCGCTCGCGCTGGCTGCGGGCCTGGACGTGGAGCTGCCGAACACCCGCTGCTTCGGCGAGCCGCTGGTTTCCGCCGTCACCAACGGGGACGTTCCCGAGGAGCTCATCGACCGCGCGGTGAGCCGGGTGCTGCGCCAGAAGATCAGCCTTGGCCTGCTCGATCCCGGCTGGACGCCGGTCCCCGGGGCGGCCGCCTCCGCGCAGGCGGCACCGGATCTCGACCCGCCCGCGCAGCGGGCCGTGGCCCGCCGCCTCGCCGAGGAATCGGTCATCCTGCTCGCCAACCCGGTGGCCGCGCTGCCCCTGGCGAAGGCGGCCAAGGTCGCGGTGATCGGGCCGCTGGCCGACGAGCCACTGGCGTTCTTCGGCTGCTACAGCATGCCCCGCCACCTCGGGCACCTCAACACCACCAACGGCCCCGGCGTTGAGGTGGCCACGCTGCTGGACGCGCTGCGCGAGGAGGGCGCCGACGTTACCCACGAGGCCGGGTGCAGCGTCCGCGGGACCGACAAGTCAGGGTTCGAGGCAGCAGTTGGCACTGCTCGTTACGCTGAGGTGATTGTCGCGGTCGTCGGCGATGAGGCGGGGCTGTTCGGGCACGGGACCTCGGGCGAGGGATGCGACGTGACCGACCTGCGACTGCCCGGCGTGCAAGAGGACCTGCTGCACGCGCTCGCCGACACCGGCAAGCCGGTCATCGCGGTGCTCGTCACCGGGCGGCCGTACGCGCTCGGTGACGTGGCCGACCGGATGGCGGCCGTCGTGCAGGCGTTCTTCCCCGGCGAGGAGGGCGGCCACGCGATCGCGGGAGTGCTCACCGGACGGGTCACGCCGAGCGGCCGGCTGCCGGTCGAGGTGCCCAGGTCGGCGGGGTCGCAGCCATCGACGTACCTGAGGTCGCCCAACGCCGCCCTCCACGCGGGCAGCTCCGTCGACCCGACGCCGCTGTACGCGTTCGGCCACGGGCTGTCGTACACCACCTTCACGTACTCGGACCTGGTGCTGTCCGCGCAGGAGGTTGCCACCGACGGCTCGGTGGAAATCTCCTGCACCGTGCGCAACGCCGGCGAGGTGAGCGGCGCGGAGGTCGTCCAGCTTTACCTGAGCGACCCGGTGGCCCAGGTAGCGCGCCCGGAGCGGTGGCTGGCCGGGTTCACCCGGGTCGGCCTGGCACCGGGCGAGGCCAAGCGGGTGTCGTTCCGGCTGCACGCCGACCGGACCTCGTTCGCGGGCCTGTCCGGCAAGCGGGTCGTCGAGCCCGGCGTCATCGGCGTCGCGATCGGCGGCGCGTCGGACTGCCTGCCGCTGAATGACACGCTCACCTTGACCGGGCCGCTGCGCTTCGTGGGCGCCAGCCGGGTCCTGGACACCCCCGCGGGGGTCTATCGCCTGGGCTGATCACGGGTAACCGCCGGCGAACAAACCAGCGCGGCGGCACCGGGCGGTGTATGAAGGTTTCATGGCACTGCTGCGGCGAGGCATTCACTTTGGGTCCTACGGGCACGTTGATGACGGGCCCGCAGTGTTCGACCGGCTGGTCGCGGCCGCGCAGGCCGCGGAGGCGGCGGGGTTCGACGCGATCTCCGTGCCCGACCACGTGCACCAGAACCAGATCGCTGGCGGGCCCGCCTCCCCCATGTTCGAGGCGTACACGGTGCTCGGCGCGCTGGCCATGCACACCGAGTCGGCCCTGCTGCTGCCGCTGGTCAGCCCGGTCAGCTTGCGCAGCCCCGGGTTGCTGGTCAAGGCGGTGACCACCCTGGACGTGCTATCCCGGGGCCGGGCCGCGCTCGGCGTCGGGGCGGGCTGGGACGTCGCCGAGCACGACGCGTACGGCATCCCGTTCCCGCCGACCGGCGAGCGGTTCGACCGGCTGGATGAGGCGCTCCAGGTCAGCCGGGCGCTGTTCACCCAGCAGCCGGCCACCTTCAACGGGGCCCACTACGCGATCGCTGGCGCCTACAACTCGCCGCGGCCGGTGCACAGGAGCATCCCCATCCTGGTGGCGGGGGGCGGCGAGCGGCGCACGCTCGACCTGGTGGCCCGGTACGGCGACGCGTGCAACGTGCTCGCCGACCTCGCCACCGTTTCGCGCAAGCTCGACGTGCTGCGCGCTCATTGCGAGCGGGCCGGGCGCGACCCGGCTGAGATCACCAAGACGGTCTTCGCGTTCGACACCAGTGACCTGGGCAAGCTCGCGGCCGATGCCGGCGCGCTCGCGGCCGCGGGCGCGGACGGCATGATCATCGTCGGCCCGGATGATCCGGCGCGGATCGCCGGGATCGGCAAGGTCCTCGCGGACGCCTTCCCGGATTAGTCCGGCTGTATTAGCCGACTGTATTAGCCGACTGTATGAGTCCGGCTGTATGAGTCCGGCTGGGGCGCGGCCTGCCTGCGAGTGGCCGTTCCGGCCAGCGCCTGGACGCCGATGTAGGTGGTCAGCGCCACGCCGGTCAGGAGCGACATCCACAGCGAGGCGGTGTCGGCGCCGTTCTTCACGAAGATCTCCCCGGCGATGAACGCCCCCAGCAAGGCGGCTAGGCCGGTCGTGAGCATGGTCACGAGGACCGGAGCGCGCAGGGCGGCCGCCTGGATGAGGAGGAGCACGGCGGCGGCCAGCAGCACCACGCCGACTAGGGCGTGCGCGGTCAGGAAGCCGGGGGCCTTCTCGATCTCCTGGATGTAGGTGGCGTGGGAGAAGTCCGGGATCTCGACGTAGAGGTTGAGGATGGTGCCCAGGACGAACTGGACGACCAGCGCGATGAGGACTATCAGGCACAGCGGGCGCAAGCCCGCCGGACCCCGATCGCGTGCCACCTTCCCAGAGAAAATGGGCATGCAAAGCCCCTGTAGCATCCCGAGCATTAGCTCCCCGCTCTCTATGCGATCCCACCCGCAAGTACGCCAGCAGGTGGTGACCAAGGACCGTCAGATACGCAGAGTAACGCTATCGTAACTGTAAGGCGCAGGACGCCACGTCGGCCATGATGAACCGCGGCGGCGAGCGCCATCCTCGGCACTCCTGAGTGAGGCGGGGCGGCGGGGGCTAGCCTGGCTCTTCGGTGAGGCCGTGTTCTATCGCGTAGCGGACTAGCTCGACGCGGTTGTGGAGCTGGAGCTTGCCGAGGGTGTTCTGGACGTGGTTCTGGACGGTCCGGTGGGAGAGGACGAGGCGGCCGGCGATCTGCTTGTAGGACAGGCCGGTGGCGACCATGCGGAGCACCTCGGTCTCGCGCTCGGTCAGGGTCGGCACGTCGGAGGCTCCGGCGCCGGCGGCCGGGGGCGCGGCGGCCATCCGGCGGAACTCCCCGAGCACGAGGGCGGCCAGCCCGGGCGTGAACACCGCGTCTCCCCCGGCGGTGCGCCGCACCGCGTCCAGGAACTCCTGGCGGGCGGCGGACTTCAGCAGGTACCCGGCGGCGCCCGCCTTGACCGCGTCGAGGACGTCTTGCTGCTCGCCGCTGGCCGACAGCACCAGCACCCGCACGGCGGGATCGGCCACGCGCAGCGCGCTGGTGACCTCGACGCCGGACATGTCCGGGAGCTGCAGGTCGAGCACCACGACATCGGGGCGGGCGGCGGCGAAGACGCGCAGCGCCTGCGCTCCGTCAGCGGCCGTAGCCACGACCTCATAACCCGCCTCGGCCAGGTCTCGCGCCACCGATTCCCGCCACATCGGGTGATCGTCCACCACCATCACTCGCACGTTCGCAATTTAGCTCACGCCGGCGAGGAATGGCTTGCGCGTACGGGGATGGGTTCCCGGGGACCCGGTTCTCGGGCACGATGGTGGGGTGTCCCGGAGTGCTGAAGCGCTATGGCGCGCGATCGCGATGTTCCGCTTCGCCAGCCTCGGCTATGCCGCGCTGCAGCTCGGCGTGATCAGCAGCGACCGTTACTCGCGGCCAGGCTGGGCGTGGGCGGCGATCGCGGTGATGACCGCGTGGACGGTGTTCACCACGTTCGGGTACGCGCACCGCCGACGCCGTACGTTCCTGCTGCTCAGCGCGGACCTGGCCATCACCGCCGGGCTGCTGCTATCCACCTTCGCGCTGCAGTTCCCCTATGCCCAGCGCACCGGGATCATGCCGATCACCGCGACGTGGGTGGCGGGCCCGGTGCTGGCCTGGGCGGTCAGGTCGGGGCGGCGAGCCGGCGCACTGTCCGCGCTGGTCTTGTCCGGGTGCGACCTCGCCCTGCGCCGCGAGGACATCGGCGTGGTGATCAACGGCGTGGTGCTCTTGTTCCTGGCGGGCGCGGTGGTTGGCCACGTGGCCCGGCTCGCGGCCGCCCTGGAGGCCGAGCGTGAGCATGCCGACCGCGTCGAGGCGGCCGCCCGCGAGCGGGACCGCCTGGCCCGCGACATTCACGACTCGGTCCTGCAGGTGCTCGCGCTGGTGGCCCGCCGCGGCGCCGAGGCGGGCGGCACCGCGGCGGAGATCGGGCGGCTGGCCGGCCAGCAGGAGGCCGCCTTGCGCACGCTCATCGGGACGTCGCCGGCCGGCGAGCCGGCCCGGACGGGCGCGGGGACCGCGCAGTCCCCGGCGCGGGCCGGGGAAGCGGACCTGCGTGCCCTCCTGCTGGCGTGCGGCACCGAGAAGGTGACCGTGTCCGGGCCGGCTGGGGCCGTCATGCTGCGGGCGGACGTCGCCGTGGAGGTGAGCGCCGCGGTGCGGGCGGCACTGGACAATGTGCGGCGCCACTGCGGGGGGCAGGCGCGGGCCTGGGTTCTCGTGGAAGACGAGCCCGACATGGTGACGGTGACGGTCCGCGACGACGGGCCCGGCATCCCGGCGGGCCGGCTGGCCGCCGCGGCAGCGGCCGGGCGGCTCGGGGTCAGCCACTCAATCTGCGGCCGGCTACGCGACCTGGGCGGCGCGGCGGAGGTGAGCTCCGTGCGCGGCGACGGCACCGAGGTAACCCTGCGCATCCCGCGCGCGCCCGCATCCGTTGAGCCCATGGCCGGTGGTAGGCCGGAGGCCACGGGTCGGCCCGAGGCCTCCGCGAGGCTGGCTATCTAGCGCTAACTGCAGATGAACAGGATGCAGTGCGAGGCACTCGGCGACGGCGCGGGGGGTGCCGTCGTGGAGGTCGGCCCGGTTGACGTTGGCTGGGTCGAGACTGGCGGCGAGGTCGCAGGCGAGGACGGCCGGGTCGGCGAGGTGGCCGGCGGCGGCGGCGGCGAGGATGCCCCCGCCTTCGCCGGCGGCGTCGTGCCAGCGGGCCCGGTGGCCGAGCGGGAGGGCGCCGTGTGGCTGGGCCGCGCCGCGGCACTGGTGCCCGGCGACGCGCGCGCCGCGGTGGGCACGACGAGCGCCGGCGGGCTGGCGGGCGGCGGAACGGGGCTGTCCGATGACGATGTCAGGGCCATCACCGCGCCCCCGGCGAGGGCCACGCAGGCGGCCACCGCCACCAGCGGCAGCCACCAGCGGCGCGCGCCCGGCTCCTGGTCACGCTCGAGCGGCTCCAGCGGCGGGGCGGGCATCTCCGCGCCGGGGTACGCCGCCCCGGGGGGCGTGTCCCGCACGGCGCGATACCTCGCCGACAGCCGGTCTCCGGTCCGCGGCACCGCGGGCGCACCGTTCCCGAGGGCACCGCTCTCGTCCGGGCCGGCCTCGGGCAACTCGGCCATGGACGCCCCGGTGGCAGATCCCGCGACCGCGTGGAGCCAGGCCGCGGAATCGTGGGTCGCCGGGCTGGCCGCGATCGAGTCCGCCGGCGCGGAGGCGGTCAGCCGGTCGAGCAGCTGCTGCACGGTCGGGCGGTAGCCCGCCTTCTTGGCCAGGCACGACTCGATCAGCCAGCGCAACTGGTCCGGAACCCCGGCCAGGTCCGCCGGCTCGTGCACCACCCGGTACATGAGCGCCTCGTCGGGGCCGTCGCCGAACGGCCCCTCCCCGGTGGCGGCGTAGGTGAGGACCGCGCCCAGGCTGAACACGTCGCTGGCCTCGTCGACCTCCCGGCCCCGGGCCTGCTCCGGCGACAGGAAGCCCGGCGAGCCGACGGTCATCCCGTCGTCGGTCAGCCGGTCCCGCTCCCC
The DNA here is from genome assembly GCA_025935815.1 of Streptosporangiaceae bacterium. Classification (GTDB taxonomy): domain Bacteria; phylum Actinomycetota; class Actinomycetes; order Streptosporangiales; family Streptosporangiaceae; genus Trebonia. The sequence continues at coordinate 4,982 of JAICUO010000122.1, read as the reverse complement.
CGCCCAGGAGACCCCGAAGTCGATCACCCGCGGCCCGTCATTGGCCAGCAGCACGTTGGACGGCTTCAGGTCCCGGTGCACCAGCCCGGCCCGGTGAATCGCCTGCAATCCTTCCGCCAGCCCCGCCGCCAGCGACAGCACGGCCCGCGGGGGCAGCGGCCCGTGCTCTTCGACCGCGTCGGCCAGCGACGGCCCCTCGACGTACGCGGTCGCCATCCAGGGCAGCTCCGCCTCGGGGTCGGCGTCGACCACGGCCGCGGTGAATATGCCGCTCACCCCGCGCGCGGCGGCTACCTCGCGGGCGAAGCGGGCGCGGAACCCGCGTCGCTGGGCGAGGTCGGGCCGGATCACCTTGATGGCCACGGCCCGGCCGCCCGGCGAGCGTGCCAGGTATACCCTCCCCATGCCGCCGGAGCCGAGCCGCCGGAGCACCTGGTAAGAGCCGATCCGCCTCGGGTCGTTAACGCGCAGCTCCCCGGTTCCGGCCAGGTGGGCAGGCAGGATTCCGCTGTCAGCTGCGCGGGGTCCGGTCATCGAACTCCAGGCCACCGTTATCGCCGCCTCCACAGTTTCTGGCAAAGTCCATCAAAAGGGATCGCTTGGGTGACCTTATCAACCGCACCGTGCTATACGCCGGGATTCGGCGATGTTCCCTGAAGCTGGGCGACGATCCACTCCAGCCAGCCGAGCCGGTGCCGCTCGAAGCCGATGCCGTAGGTCAGCGTCGCGTAGTTGCCGAACTCCGGGTGCCCGACCGGCGGCGGGCCGCCGCCGTGGCGGCTTTCCACGTTCCGGAGCTGCTCCTGATACTCGCGTAGCCGCTCGGCGTGCGCGGCCCGCTGCCCGGCGAACAGGGCCGCCGCGTCGGCCGGCTCGACCGTCCAGGTCGCGTATGCCTTGAGCAGCAGGTTGTCCCGGACATGGCGGGGCTCGGGCGGCTGGACCACCCAGTCCCGCAGCGCCGCCATGCCCGCGGCGGTCGGCGAGTAGACCTTCTTATCGCGCGGCCCCGGCCCGGGCGTTGCGTCGAAGCTCACCAGGCCGGCGGCCAGCAGCCTGCGGAGCTCCGGGTAAACCTGGCCGTGCTGGGCGTGCCAGTAGTAGCCCAGGGGGCGCCGCGCGCGCGCCGACAGCTCGTAGCCGGTGCTCGGCTGCCGGGCGAGGAGCGCGAGGAGCGCGTAGCCGAGTTTCGACACCATGCGGGAACCCCCAATGCGGCCAGCCATGCCCGACCCACCCTAGTGATCACCTGGCGCGACCGGGCATCACTATGTCAAAATAGACATAGTGGTGGTCACGAAGTCGGTGAGGCAGGCCCCGCATGAGAGCTCAGGCAGGGAAAGCACGAACCGCGACCTTGCTGGCCTTCGCCAGCGTCCTGGTCGCGACAGGCTGCTCGACGGCGCGCACAGGGGCCGTACCGTCGAGCGCGGCGCCGGTACGCCCCGCGTCGAGCAGCCCGTCCGCGAGCATCGCGCCGCCGGCCGCCCCGCCGTCGGGGGCGGTGGGCAAGCTCTGCGGGTACCCCGACGCGCCCGGCCGGCTGACCAAGGTCGCGGCCACCGACGGGGTATGGCTCGACGCCATCAGGATCGGCAGCGGCCCCCGGGGCGTCGTGCTCGTCCCCGAGCTCGGCAACGAGGGCAATTGCGGATGGTGGCCGTACGCCGCCTACCTCGCCGCCCACGGCTTCAACGTGGTGGCGATCGATCACCGCTGCAAGGGCGGCAGCGACTGCCCGGCGGGGCCCGCCGGGGACCCCGGCTCGGCGGCCAAGGCCCCGGCCGGCCTGATGGCCGACATCAACGGCGCGGTGCGCAGCCTGCGCGCGTCCGGGGCGGTGAAGGTGGCCCTGGCCGGCGGCTCGCAAGGCGGCGCCGAGGTTCTCCTCGCGGCGACCCGCCCGCCGCCGGGGATGACCGGCGTCGTGGCGCTGTCGGCCGACGAGCTCTCGCTGCCGCTGGCGACCAGCCCCTACCCGGCGACGGTCCAGGCTGCCGCGCCGCGAGTGCGGCTCCCCGTGCTGATGGCAGTGTCCAGCAACGATTCGCTGATCTCGGTCCAGGACACCAGGCGCCTGTACGCGTCCGTCGGCTCGCACGGCAAGCGGCTGGTGATCCTCGGCCCGCAGGCGGGGCACGGCTGGAACCTCGTCGACCCTAACGGTCCGGGCCTGCCCCTGCCCGCGTTCGCCGCCACCGTCACGGCGTTCCTGCAGCTGATCACCGGCGGCACCGCGCCCGCCAGCGGTACGGCGCCTGCCAGCGCGCACGCCGCCACGGTCCCCGCGCGACCGGTCGACGGCTGCTTCTCCAGCGCGCGGGGGACGGTGCGGACGATGCCCGATCCGGCCGGCGGGAGCCTGACGCTGGCGACCATGGGAACCGGCGCGCGCGTGGTGATCTTGTCCGAGGAAAGTGATGAGCTCCTGTGCTCGTGGCTGCCGCTGGCCATGCGGCTGACGGCGGCGGGCTACCGCGTCGTGCTGTGGGACTTCGGGGCCGGGCCGCCCGCTGATGAGCTGACCGCCGTGGCCAGGCGACTAGCTTCCCCGCCGGGGACGCGGGTCGTGCTCATGGGGGCATCCGAGGGGGCAAAGGCATCGCTGGTCACCGCCGCCCGGCTCGGGCCGGTGATCAGCGGCGTGGTATCCCTGTCGGCCGAGGCCGCCCTGTCCCCCGGCATCGTGGTCGCGGACTTCGCGCGGCGGGTGCGCTGCCCGCTGCTGCTGGTCACCGCCGACCAGGACCCCTACGATGCCGCCGCCGCCACCCGGCAGTTCATGGCGGTGGCGCCGAGCGCGGCCAAGCGGCTGGTCATAGTGCCGGGGACCGACCACGGCACGGCGCTGCTGTCGGGGCGATCAGGGGCCACGACGATCCCCGCCGTCACCGGCTTCCTGCGCCAGGTCCTCGGCTGACCGTCATCTCGGCGTAACCAGCGCGTCACCCGTGGCACCAGGGGACGTGGGAATCCCGCATGACCGCGGAGATCACCGCGCTGGCCGGCCAGCGCGGCACCGGGCTGGGCGAGCGCGCTGCGGCGGCCGTCCGGCTGCTGGCCGCGACGGCCGCGGGCGGGTTACCGGCGGGCCGCGACGGCGAGGAAGCGATCCGCCGCGTCGTCGTAGGTGAGCAGGTCCCAGCCCGCGGCGGCCGTCTCCCGCCGCAGCGGCCCGGATGACAAGATCTCCTCGGGGGAGATCGTCCGGCCGTGGCGGGCCGCGAGCGTTGCCCGCCCGACCGGGTGGAACAAGATCAGCAGGCCGCCGGCCCGGGCGACCCGGGCGAACTCGGCGAGTCCCGCGGCGGGGTCGGGCAGGTGGTTGACCAGGCCCGCCGCGAACAGGGCGTCGACTGACGCGTCGGCGAACGGCAGGCGGCGAGCGTCGGCGAGGACGAGGTCGCCGCTATCGGCCCAGCCCTTGGCGCGGGCCTGCGCCAGCATCTGCGGCGTCAGCTCCAGCCCGATGACCGCGCCGTCCGGGCCGACCGCCGTGCGCAGCGCGGGCAGTGCCCGCCCGGTTCCGCAGCCGACGTCGACCGCGATCCCGCCGCGGCGAATCCCGGCCTCGGCGATCGCGGCGGCGTAGACGGGCATGTCGTGGCCGAACTTCGTGTCCCAGGTCGCGGCCCGGACCGCGAAGAACTCCCGGGTCCGCTCGATAAACGCGTCGGTCATGCCGTCCGTCACCGGATCCGCCTTTCCATTTCCGTAGGGCAGCGTGTACTGCCTGGTGGCCGGGTGGAGCTTGCGCGACCCGGCGACGTGGCACAGCCCGATCGCGTCGGCGGGCATGAAGAAGACTGTGTCCCCCGCCGCCAGCGGGATCAGGGCATCCCGGGTGACCTGGTCGCCGTTGAGCGCCGCCGCGACGTGCCGGTCCAGCGGCAGTCCCACGGCGGCCGCGGCCTCGCCGACGGTTGCCGCGCGGACGACCCGCGGCGCGCGGCCGCCCGCGTCCCCGGCGGTTGCCCGGGCCAGCGTGCCGAACATCTGGATGGTCACCTCGGGGGCCGGCCGGGCGCGCGCGGCGGAGTAGTCGGCTGGCTCGTTGACGTTCACGAGCGAGTCCAGGCCCGGGTCAAGCGCGGCGAGCACCGGGTCCGCCCCCAGCGCGGCGTCATCCAGGCGGTTCACCAGGCACTCCGCGAACAGGAACGCCGGGCGCAGCCGCCCCGCCTTGACCAGCCGCTCGGCGGTCTCCGCGAGGCTGACCCGGTAGGCGGCGGCCAGCGGCTGCGGGTGGCCCCGGGCGACTGGCAGGCAGACGTCCGGGGCGCAGGTGCCAGGGGCGGACAGCCCGTGCAGCACGCTCCGGATGAACGCCGGGTGCAGGAACGGCAGGTCGGTGGAGGCGATGAAGGCGGCCTCGGCCCGGCCGGCCAGCGCCGCCAGCCCGGCGGCGATCCCCTGCACCGGCCCCTTGCCCTCCCGGGGATCATCGACCACGAGGACGCCGGCCGGAAGCGGCTCTGGCAGGTCCTGGCCGGGGGCGCGGACGACGACGACCGGGCCGCTGGTCGCGCGGGCCGCGATCGCGACCGTGCGGTGCAGCAGCGTCGCGCCGTGCCATTCCAGCGCGGCCTTCGGCGTCCCCATCCGCGAGGACTTTCCGCCGGCGAGCACCACCGCCGCAAACTCAGCCACGGAACCCAGCGTATGCGAGAGGCGGCCCGGTTGCGGTTAGCCGGTCGTGGACGACGATGGCCGGTAGTGAGTAACCGCGTCGGCGGCCTTCGCCGCGATCCCCTGGACGACCGCGATCCCGCCGCCCATGCTGTAGTTGTAGTGCGACAGCACCGCGATGAGCAGGTGGTCCCCGCTGTGGGTGACCGAGCCGATGCTGTTGATCGCCCATAGCTTGGGGGCCGGGAGCCAGCCGTTCTTCACCGCGAAGTCCGTTCCGCTGTCGGCGGTGACCGGGACGCCCCACGCCTGCTCGGACGAGACGTGGTACATCAGGTGCCGGATGTAGGCCT
>JAICUO010000086.1 GCA_025935815.1 Streptosporangiaceae bacterium | reverse complement strand
GGAACCAGCGTCAGGCCCGCGACCAGCGTGACACCGACGGCGATGGCCAGGGCCGGCCCCATGGAGCGCAGCACGCTCACGGTGGACAAGACCAGCGCCAGGAAGGCGAAGATGACCACGCCCGCGGCCGAGGAGATGACCTCGCCGACCCGGGTGACCGCGCTGACCATGGCCTGCTTGCGGTCCTCGCCGCGGCGCAGCCGTTCCCGGTAGCGGAACATCAGGAACAAGATGTAGTCGGTCCCGATGCCGAACAGCACGACGATGAGGATGGTGGAGATCGAGCTGTCGGTGTGGAGGTTCAGCGCCTTGCTCACGTCGGCGATCAGGCCGGTCGCGACCTGCGAGACGACGGCGATGACGACCAGCGGCAACAGCGCGATGATCGGGCTGCGGAAGATGATCAGCAGCAGGATCAAGATCAGGGCGAGCGTCGCGAGGAGCACGATCTGATCGGCCTTGTTAGAAGATTGCGAGCTGTCCAGGGACTGGGCCGCCTGCCCAGTCACCCCCTCGTCCAGGTGCGTCCCCGCCATCAGGGGCTTGATGTCGGCCCGCAGCGCCTTGACCGCGTCGTCGGAGGCGCTGCCCGATCCGTTGACGACGGAGTTGGGCATGGCCACCATCGCGCTTTGCACAAGGTGGTTCGGCGATGCTGGCCCGGCGGTGACGCTGACGATGCCGTGGATGTGCCGGGCGTTCAGCGCCTTGGTGATCTCGGTGACTCTCGCGGAGTCAGCGGCGGTCAGCTTCCCGCCGTCCGCGCGCGAGAACACGATGATGGCGGCGGCGCCGGTAACGCTCCCGGTCTGCGGGAACGCCTTGTCCTGGAGGTCCATCGCCCTGATGGACTCGTAGTTCTTCGGCAGGAAGCTGCTCTCGTTCGAGGTCGTCGGCAGCCCGGGCGATGTCATGATCACCGCCACCGCCGCGATCACCCAAAGGGCGATCACCTTCCACGGATGACGCACAACCGCTCGCCCCAGCCAGGCGAATAGTCCGCGTTCGGTCGGGTGGCCTTTCCCCTCGTTCACCGTATCCCCTTGGGTCTCGTCACGGGCCGCGCCGGATATCCGGTCATCACGCGGCAGACGAGTCCACGCTATGGAGCAGCCGGCGCCGGAACCATGAGGGCAATCCCCGGAAAGTCCCTGATGTGCACCCCCAGGCCGATGGTGGGGTTATCCCTGCCCCGCCTCCCGGTCACCGCGCGCGGCCAGCAGCCGGCGGGGCTGCCCGCGGCGCGTTTCAGCAGCGTTCCAGCCGCGCGTCAGTCCCGGTGGCTAGCGTCGGAAATGCCCGGTGGCCTGCGGACATGCCGGTGGCGGGCCGGGTTGCTATCAGCTCTCATCTCCGCGGAGGAATCAAACGCAGGAGGTCAGCACCCCCTGACCAACGCCCAGGACCAGCGCCCACCCAGCCGGCCCGCCCTCTCCCATGCGAGGACGGGCCGCCCGACATTCGGAAAGGAAGACGGATGTCCCTGTCGGCCGCGAAGAGCCGCGTGATATTTGCTAGGGAATACCTGAATTCACCCCGCAGTGGCGAGATCGAGCCGTTGCTCCAGATGGCCGAGGGTTTCCTCGCCGAGGTACCCGATGAGGAGAAAGAGCCGGTACTGGCCGAGATCGCGGAGATCCGGGCCGCGCTGGAGGCGGCCCCCACCCAGGATGAGACCCGGAAGACCGCCGCCGCCCAGGGCAAGATCCGCCAGGCGCGGGACCAGGTCGAACGCGGGTACAACCGCGACGACATCGTCACCACGCTCGGGGTGGCCGAGGGCTACCTGGCCGAGGTGCGGGACAAGTTCAAGGAGACGATCCTCGCCGAGATCAGCCAGCTGCGCGCCCAGCTGGACGCGCAGGCGCCCCCCGAGCCCGCCCCCGGGCCGGCCGGCCGCAGCGCACCCGCCGACGACGACCTCTCAGCGACCGACTCGCGCGGCATCCGGCAGGCGCGGACGCTGCTCGGCTACGCCCGGGAGCTGGCGGGCACCCCCGGGCGCCTGGAGGAGTCCGAGCTCAAGGTCGAGCAGGCGCTGAACCTGCTGGCGTCGGTGCCCGACACCGTGGTGGTCAAGGGCGAGATGCTGGCTGAGGCCGGCGAAGTCCGCGCGATCGCCGCGGGGTCCGAGAACGCCGGGAAGGTCGCCGCGGTACGGCGGGCCCTCGACTCGGAGCTCAGCCTGGTCGATTCCGTCAAGGAGTACGACCAGTCCGATGCCAGGCGGGCGCTGGCCCGGTTCCGCGAGCGGTTCTCTCGTGACGACGTGGCGGTGCTGCCGGAACCGGTCAAGGAGGAGTACCGCGCCCGGGTCGCCGCGCTGACCGAGCAGGTGGACGGCTTCGTCAAGGCGGACGCGCTCAGCCGGGCGGAGTCGCGGATGCGCGATATCGAGCAGGTCGCCGCGAACGACCCCTACGCGGGGCTGGCCGATGACGCGGTGTACCGGATCGGTACTGATCTGGAGCACTACAAGAATCAGCTGCTGGAGTACCTGAGCCGGATCCCGGAGGGCGACGCGGACGTCGAGGCCGTTCGGCGGCGGCTCGCCGCCGCCGAGGCGAGGCTCGGCGGCTACGGTGACCAGTGGAACGAGAACAAGGCCCAGGACCTGGTGACCAGTCACTACCACGGCATCTTGGACAGCGTCGGGGGCTGGGAGGACGAGGCCATTGACGCCGCGCCGCCGTCAATGTACTCGCCGAGCCTGCCGCGCACGCGGGACTTGATGGTACGGCTACTGTCCTTCCACGCCGACGCGAACGTAGTCAGCATCTGCGGCGAGTACCCGGACAACGAGGTGATCCAGGGGACCTGGCGGGACGCGCAAACCCTGTTCGCGGCGGCGGCCGCGAAGGTCCACTCGGCGTTCGCGCGCGACCTCGATCATTTCGAGCGCATGCCGTCGCCGATGAGGCAGGAGGACCTGCAGCAGACCATGCACCTGGCGGCGGCGGCCGACACGATGCTGGAGCACACCGGGTACCGGGAGCCAGTCCTGGCGCGGATCGACGCGCTGAGCAGGCGGTGGCGCACGGACTACAGCGAGCTGCGGGAAGCCCGGCGGCAGGTGTACCAGCAACTGTCGGCCGAGGCCGAGGAGAAGTGGTCGGCGATCGTCGCGGCCAGCGGGGCGCGCGACGGCTTCGACCCGTGGAGCTCCGGCCCGGCCGGCCAGCCGGTACTGCTCAAGCAGGTCTACAACCGCTGCGGCTGGGAGTGGTCCGGGCGGGAGTACGGCTTCGCGATGAAGTACCAGGCCAAGGTGGTCGGCGGCGTGTGGGAGCCCCACGTCATGGCGGCTCTTGAGCACGCCTGGTACGAGCTGAAGCTGGACGTCAGCGACCGGATTCCGTGGGACCTGATCGCCGTGGTCGAGGGCGCTGGCCAGATCGGTGAGCGCACCACCAGGACGTTGGTGGACGCCCGGTCCGGCAACCCGATCGGGAAGGTCGAGGAGTGGCCGCTCGTGGCTTGCGTGCGGCTGCGGGTCATCGGGCTGCACGCTGGCCCGGTGGCGATCGCCCCGGTTTAGGGCCGAAAAGAGCCGGTGACGCGATTCCACGTCACCGGCTCTTTCGCGCCCGGGGGCGGTCAGGGATTAATCCGGCACTACGCTGCTGGCGCCGCTATTGATGCAGCAAGTGCACTCGGTATCGGCCGGGGGACGGTCAGCTTGCCGCCGTGCCGGAGCCAGCGCCAGCGCCGCCGTGGCATCCGCAAATGCAGCCGGCCATGGCCGCCTGGAATTCCGCTTCGCGGATTTCCGGGGTAGTCCAGTTCATTACTTTCACCTCCCTTCGGTATCCGGGCGGGGGCCTCACAGCTCGCGGAGGCGGCGGGCCAGCACGCCGGCGATCAGCGCGGCGAGGGCTACCGCGGCCACGGCGAGGCCCGCCGCGAAGGGCCACATCGCGCGAAAGCCGAAGATCGCGCCTTCGCGCAGGCATTCGATGCCGTAGGTCACGGGATTGAGCACGGAAAGCAGTCGCAGCGCCGGCGGCATGCGATCTACCGGGTAAAACGACGGGCTGGAAAAGAGCAGCAGCGGCCCGATGACGTTGATGAGCACCATGAACCGCTGGAAGTCGTGGACGAATGACGCCAGCATCAGGAAGAAGGCGTTGAACGCCAGCGAGGCGACCATGGTTCCCAGCGCCAGGGCCACCCAGTGGCTGGCCGGCCAGCCGACGTGGAAGACGAGCACCCCCAGCAGGAGCGCGGCCACGCTCTGCACCACCACCAGGGCCGTGGTGGCGATGATCTTCCCCGAGATGTACGCCGGCCGGCTCAGCGGGTAGGACCACAGTTCCACCGCCATGCCGCCGGTCTCCTCCTGGAACAGGGATGTCCCCGTCGTGGTGGACGCGGCGAGCATCGAAGACAGCATGATCGCCGGGATCGTGAACTCCGGGTAGCCCACCAGCACCCCGTGATAGCGGATCTGCCCTACCAGCCCGTTCAGGGACGTGGAGAAAAGCAGGAGGTAAATCGTGGTTGGCAGGATCGCCAGCAGGAGGTTGGTGCGGTTCCTGGTCAGCAGCAGGAGCTCCCGGTAGATGACCGCGCGCATCGCGTTCTGCCGGGACGGCCTGAGCTCGCGCGGGCCGGCGACCGAGGTTGCCCGGGTCAGGATGCCTGTCATCGGGTCAGCTCCTGCTGGCGGGCCACCAGTGCGACGTAGGCGTCCTCGAGCGATGGCGCGCGGAACTCGATGGTCGCGCCCCGCCCGGCGGCGTCGCGGACCAGTTCGACCACCGCGGCGAGGTGCCGGCTGGCGTCCGGGCCGGCGATGTCTACCTCGTGTTCGGTCGAGGCGGTGACGCATTCAGCGGGGATGAGCGCGAGCAACCGGGCGCGGTCGGCTGCCTCGGGCAGGCGCACCCGGATCGTCCTTTCCCCGAACTCGCGCACCAGGACGGCCGGTGGCTCGTCCCGGATCAGTGACCCGCCGCCGACGACGAGGACCCGGGAGCAGTTGCGCTCGATCTCCTCGATGTAGTGGCTGGTCCAGATGATGGTGGTGCCGTGCTCGGAGTTCAGCTTGCCGATCACGTCCCACATTTGGCGGCGCCCCTGGACATCCAGGCCCGCGGACGGCTCGTCCAGCATCAGCAGCCGGGGAACCACCAGCAGCGCGCGGATGAGCTGCAGGCGCCGGCGCTGCCCGCCGGACAAGGTGAACGCCAGCTTGCCCATGACCCCCGTCAAGCCGAATGTCGCCGCCATCTCGTCGACCCTGGGGTGCACCGCCCGCCACCGCAGTCCGCGGAACGCGGCCGCGATCTTCACGTTGTCGACGGCCGGCAGCATGTTGTCGACCGGCATTAGCTGGTGCACCACCGCGACGCGCTGCTTGACCGTCGCCGCGTCGGCGACGGGGTCGCCGCCGAGCACCCTGACCTCCCCGCTCGTTGGCATCGTTACCCCGCAGGTCAGCTTGACCAGCGTGGTCTTGCCCGCGCCGTTCGGGCCGAGCAGCCCGACGACCACGCCTGCACCGATGTCGAAGGTGACCGCGTCGACCGCCGGGCGGTCCATTCCCTTGTACGACTTGGTCAGCGACCGCGCCGCGACGACCGCGGTCACCGGGCACCTTCCCCGGGCGCGACCAGGGCGGCCAGCTCGCGCAGCGCGTCGGCGGCGCTGACCGGAACGCGGGGCGGCCCAACCCGAACGAACACGTCGGCGACCTCGGTTGGCACCAGGTTGCCGGGCGTGGCCTGCTTCAGGCCGCCGAAAGAGCAGCCCACCAGCACCTGAGTTTGCGGGGGCAGGCCACCGAGGACCTCGGCGGCAGTGTAGACGGCGTGCTCGGTCACGCCGACGCAGGGCTTGCCGGCGGCGGCGGCCTGAAGTTCCGCGAGTACCTCCGCCGAGACGCCGATGCCCTTGGCTGGCCGCCAGTGCAGCCGCCAGCCCGCGGGCAGGGCGCTGCCCTCCTCGCTCCCGGGGTGAGCGAGGCCGCCAATCAGCCAGACGTCAGCGGCGGCCGGCCCCGGCTGGCGCGGCCACCGGCGCGGGGCCGGCCGCCCGGGAACGTCCCGGGCGACACCGATCACCGCCGTCATCGGCACCGGGGGGTCGAAGAGATCGAAGTTGTCGCCGGCGGTGATAACCCGGTCGGGAAAGACCGCGTGCACCCGGTGCAGGATGAGCTTGCCCCCCGAGCGGAAGGCGATCACGTCCTGCGGCCGGATGGCATCGGGCCGCGCGCTGTGCAAGGTCACGCGCTCGCCCGATCGCAGCGTTGGCAGCATGCTCGCGCCGCTGACCGGAAGCGTCACCAGGCCGCAGGCGGCCAGCCCGGTAACGACCAGGTCGATCAGATCGGCGGAGGTGCCCTCACTGCGTGAGCGCGGCTCCGGACGGCTGCTCCACGATGAGCCCGCGATCGGCCAGGCCGCGGATGAATCGCTCGGTGTCGCTGGCAATGAGCTGCCGCTGATTGTCATCCTGGGCTCCGAATTCATCTGCAAGGGCGGCCACGACCGCGTCCTGGTCGCCGGTGTCCGCGATGCGTAGCCAGATCGCCGTCCCGGTCGCGTTAAGGGTCTGGAAGTCGCCGCTGACCGTGTCGTACAACCGGATCTCGTCGCCGGACTCCGACCAGACGACGCTGGGACTGACCGCCCACCTCATCGCGTACCTCCCACGACGCTCAGCGGCAGTTGCCGCCGCTCGGCCGCGCCGGTCGTCAGCCGGGCGGTGGCCTGCTCCGCCTTCCAGTCCTCATACACCGGGTGCTGCTCGCCGGTGGCCACCAGCAACGGCCGGAAGGCCTCATCCTCGTTGTCCACGATGGTCTTGCGTCCCGAGCCCGCGCCCACCCACATCGAGGTGATCATCTGGTGGCGCAAGATCCGGCACAGCGCGCGGGAGTTCCGCGTCAGGCTGCCCGACTCGGCCATGTGGTAGGCGCGGCAGCCGCCGGCGCAGGCCCCGCGGATGTAGCAGCGCCGGCAGTCGGTCAGGTTGTCGCCGGCGAACACCGCGTTGGACCGAAGGTCAGCCAGCACGGGCGAGACGAAGAGCTCGCGCAGCGGGGTCTTCTTCACGTTGCCCGCCCGGTGCTCCCTCCCGGTTACGAGCTTGCACGGGTAGACGTCGCCCAGCGAGTTGACGTAGATCTCGTTGCCGCCCAGCCCGCAGTTGACCCGGGTCTGGCACGACTTCTGGCCCAGCGGGCCATCGGGCAGGAGGTCCGCCGCCCGCGGGTCCGTCCACACGAATTCGTGCAGCTGCTTGTACTCGGCCCAGCCGAAGGAGTCGCTGTCGGAGGCGCCCCGCCCGAGATCGCTGTGATGCATGGCGCGCACCCGGGCGATGTCGATGCCGGAGACCAGCTCGGCCAGCTCGGAGACGTGGTCCACGTTCTCCTGGGTGATCACGTGGTTGATGGTCGGCCGGACGCCTTCGGCGTTAAGCATGCGCAGGGCGGCGACGGTCTTGGCGAAGGTCCCCTTCCCCCGGGTGCGCTCGTGGATCTCGGCCGTTCCCCCGTCGACGCTCACGGTGACGGTCGAGAAGGTACTGGCCACTTTCCGGGCCGTCTCCGGCTTGCGGATGAGGGTGGCGTTGGTGATGATGTTCGCCCGCATCCCGCGTTCGGTGGCCCGGGCGGCGATATCGAAGAGGTCCCTGCGCATCATCGGCTCCCCGCCGGTGAAGACCATGACCTCGGCGCCCATGTCGGCGGCCTGATCGACAAGCTCCAGGGACTGGGCGGTGCTCAGCTCACCGGGAAGCGGCTTCTCCGAAGAGGCGTAGCAATAGGGGCAGCGGAGATTGCAGCCCTCGGTGATGGCGTAATACACCATTTTCAGCGGGGCCTGTACCTGACGCAGCACGGGCTGCTTTCCGGGCAGGTAGATGACCCAGCCGAGGACCAGCCGGGCCAGCGCGCGCTCGACCCGCTGCCCGTTAGCGTCCGCGAATGGCTCATCGTTCGCCAGCCTGCGGAGCATGCCGAGCTCGGAATCGTCGAGCACCTCCCAGGCGCCCAGCTCTGGATTGACGACGAGATTACGTGCGCCGTCCCTGAAGTAGACAAGGTCCTTCGGGACGCACGCTGACGAGAGAAGGTCAGTGAGCAAGATATTTTCCCTTGGTGAAACTCGGATGGACGGGGCAAGATGTCAAGCGGAAAGCCCGCCCGGGCAACACGACAGCAGCCAGCAACCAGCCCGGACGGGCTCCCGGCCGCTAAAGCTGGCTCGTGCCCGAGCCTGCCCCGGCACCGCCTACGCAGTTGCAAGAGCAACTTGCGAACATTACGGTCGAGAATTCTTCATTCCGGATCTCGGGCGTGGTCCATGAAGTCATGTATGTCACCTCCCTAAATTCCCCGCGCGCGGGCGATCGCCCCGCCGCGGATGGGTTCCCGGCCGCTAAAGCTGGCTTGTGCCCGAGCCTGCCCCGGCACCGCCGTGGCACTCGCAGGAGCAACTGGCGAACATCACCGCCGAGAATTCACCGCTCCGGATCTCGGGCGCAGTCCATGAACTCATGCATCTCACCTCCCTTAAAATTCTGGACGCGTGGACAATTTGCCCACGTGCTACCGGAATGGTTTCCCTGCATGTTGAAATCGCGCTGGAACGGCACTGAAGTGCTGCTGAAATTGCCAGGACCGGCAGACGACGCTCAAAGACGGTGTAGAAGCGGACCTCATGGCCGTCCGGCGCCAGCGTCGCCGCGGGAACGCGGAGCACCGGCCCTTTCCGTGGATCCGCCTCCTGAGGTCGTTTCCCTCGCCGGGTCACTGAGCAGACTGACCAGGAATCCTCCGCTCGCCGCAGACCGCCCGTAACCAGGGCGCTGATGACCAGGGAAGGGCACTAGCAGTGGATAGCGTCGTCAACGCACCCGCCGCCGAGGGCACGGGCCAGATCGTGGTCGCCGGCGCTGGCTACGCCGGGCTGCACGTCGCATTGCGCCTGACGGCCAGGCAGCGCGGCAATCCGGCGCTGCCGCTGACCCTGGTCGACCGGCACGACTACCATGAGGCGATCACTGAACTGCCCCGGGTCGCGGCCGGCACCCGCGCGGCCGACGCGGTACGCATCCCGCTCCAGGGCGTGCTGGCCGAGCGGGTCCGCTTCGTCCAGGCCGAGATCAATGGCGTCGACCTGGCCGGCCGGCAGCTGCTCACCGGGGCTGGTCCGATCGGCTGGGGGCGGCTAGTGCTGGCGCTCGGCAGCAAGCCCAACGACTTTGCCATCCCCGGGCTGGGACAACGCACGCTGTCGCTGTATTCGGCCAGCGACGCCGAGCGAGTGTGGGCGGCGGTCATCAGCGCGCTCACGGCCACCGCGGACCCCGAGCGGCAGCGCCGCCTGGCGACCGTGGTGATCGGCGGCGGCGGCGCGACCGGGGTTGAACTGGCCGGGGAGCTGGCCGAGATCCTGCCCGAAGTGGCCCGCCGCCACGGCCTGCCGCCCGACGTTCCCGCGGTGGAGCTCATCGAGGCAGGTCCCACCATCCTGGCGGGCTCTTCACCCCAGCTGATTGACAAGGCCGCCCGGATCCTGTCTGACCTGGGAGTCCGGGTCCGAACCAACGCTACGATCGCTGTCGTGACCGAGGAGGGCTTCCGGCTCACGGACGGCCAGCTGGTGACCGGCGACGTGTTCGTCTGGGCAGGCGGGGTGAAAGCACCCGGACTGGCGGCCGAATCCGGACTGCCGACCGGCCACAACGGCCGGGTCAAGGTCGACCAGTACCTGCGCGCTCTCGACCACCCGGAGGTCTACGTCGCCGGCGACCTTGCCTCAGTCGTCGACCCGCGCACCGGGCACGCCCTGCCCCCACTGGCACAGGTGGCGCTGGAGGAGGGCGAAACCGTGGCCTGCAACCTGGACGCGGAGCTGAAAAACGGGCCCCTGGAGGCATTTACCTTCCACGACAAAGGCTTCGTGGTCTCCGTCGGCACCCGCCGCGGGGTCGCCGACATCGCCGGCATCACCACCGGCGGCCGCCTGGCCCACGTGCTCAAAGACGCCATCGAGTGGGAGTACCGCCAGTCCGTGCGGCACCTGCGCGGCTGGGACCCCGTGGGCCCGCTGAGCAGGCCCCGGTGACCTTGGCGCGCGGCGAGCATGACCGCTGTCGATCGCCCTGCTCAGTCGCCAGCGGCGCTGAACAGGTGCTGACCGACCGCTCCGGGCAGCCACTCCAGCGTCTTCTCGAAGTGAACGGTGGTGCCCTGGCGCTGGTCGCTGCTTAGCCGCAGGTTGTCGACCACCGCGTCGATGATCTTCAGGCCACGGCCATGCTCAGCGGCCGGGGAAACAGGATCCTCGGTGAGGGCGAACCCATCCGGCCGTCCCTCACCGTTCCTGGCATCCAGGGGCCTGGAATTGACAACCTCAATGACACACCGGCGGTTCCTGGCGGTCACTTGCACCTCGTATTCCTCGCCGGGTCCGGCGTGCTGAATGACGTTGGCACAGGCCTCACCGAGCGCCAAGGCGATGTCGGCGCGCGTATCCGGCGCGACTCCCAGCGTCGCCAGGCACCGGTCAAGAACCTGGCGGCATAGCGGCACGCTGACGACATCGCGGGGCAGGTCAAGGACCATCTTGATTTCCATTTAATGACCGCCAGAATCGGGTTAGTGACCGCCGGAATCGGGCTACTACCGGCGCAGCGCCAAGATGATAAGCACGATGACCACGATGAGGACGATCGTTCCGATGCCGATGTACATGGGTATCTCCTCCGATCGAGCGACTGCGATGTGCAGGTGGTCTTTTGCTACCCCCACACAGCGATACAAACGTTCTCCACCTCGACTCCACCGCGATGGGATCCGTACTCCACGCCCTCGGCGCTGACTAGACGTATCCGATGACGGAGGAGGAGCATGTCAGATCAGGAGCCGGGAACCGATCGTCGTGACCTGCGGGAATCCAGCGGCGGCCCGGAAGCCAGCGGCGGCTACTTCGCTGCGCTTGAGTGGGCCAAGTGCATGCTGCTCACCACGTTCGAACGAGATGGCACCGCCGTATCCGCCCCTGTGCGCGGCGTGGTTGACGGTGACCGGGCCTACATCTGGGCCTGGAGCCGGTCGGGCTGCGGGCGGCGACTGCAGCGGGCCGGCGCGGTGCAAGTGACGCCGTGTAGCCTGCGGGGCTTTTTCACCCACGGGCCGCCGCTGGCGGTGACCGCGCGCCGGCTGGCTGGTGAGGAGGCCAGCCAGGCCGCCAGGAAACTGGCCCGCAAGCACCCGCTTCAGCACCGCCTCCTGATCCCCTTGCTCCACCGGACGCGGCGCCAGCAGATGACGCACTTCGAGCTTTTGGCTGACGACGCCGGTGGCCAGCCAGGGGGACGCGCGGAGCACGAGAGCCAGGAATTGACGCGCGTCCACTGCATCCGGACCGGTGTCACCGACTATGGCGTGGCCGCCATCGCCTGTATCTGGCCTACCTCAGCGCACGCGGGGCGATCGGGGGAAACTCGGGTCGTCCTGGCCCGGAAGGACTAGTGTCCGATGCTGTGATCCCGGCACCAGACATTCCTGGGCATACGGTTATCGACGTCCTCGGCTCGGGTGGGTTCGCCACCGTCTACCGGACGTGGCAGGCGGCAGTGGGCCGCGAGACGGCGGTCAAGGTGGACAGCCGGGCGCTGCACTCTGAACGGGATCAGCGGCGGTTCTTCCGCGAGGTGACCGCGGCGGGGCAGCTGTCCGGGCACCCGCACGTCATCGACGTGTACGACGCGGGGACGCTGCGCGACGGGCGACCGTACATGGTGATGGAGCTGTGCCCGGGCGGGTCGCTCAACGATGAGCTGCGGCGAAAAGGGCCGTTGCCTCCCACCTCGGCCTGCCAGATCGGGGTCAACCTGGCCGACGCGCTCGCCGCCGCGCACGCCCTGGGCATCTTGCACCGCGATCTCAAGCCGGCCAACATCCTCATCAACCGCTATGGCGTCGTCGGAATCGCGGACTTCGGCCTGGCGTCGATCATCGCGGCCGGCGGCGAGCAGTCGGCGTCACGGGACGCGCTGACCCCGGCGTACGCGCCACCGGAGAGCTTCCGGGCCGAGGAGCCCTCCGCGGCCGGCGACGTCTACTCGATGGCCGCCACGCTGTACGCGCTGATGGCCGGGCGTCCGCCGCGCTTCCCGGCGAGCGGCAAGTCACCGGGGATGGCGACGATCCTGGCGCTGCACGGCCAGCAGGTCGCCGACATCCCCGGCGTTCCGGGGCGGATGATGGACATCCTGCGGGAGTGCCTGGCCGCCGATCCGTCCCGGCGGCTGCCGTCGGCGGCTTCGCTGCGGGACGAGCTCGGGGCACTGCTGGGGGGCGGGCGCGGCCAGGCTCCGTCGCGGGAGTGGCAGGTGCCGGCCACGCCGTCGACGGCCCTGACGATGTCCCGCTCCCCGGGGCTTGCGCCCGGCCAGAGCGCACCGCCGTGGCCGGAGGAGTCGCTGGCCGATTCGGTGCCGGGACACTGGACGCGGTCCCCGGCGGAGTCGCTGGCCGACTCCGTTAGCGGTCCCAGGACGGCGACGATCGCGGGCACGCACGAGGCGACTGCCCGGACGCCCCGACGGCGCCCTTCGCTGGCGGTGGCCGCCGTGGGCGGCGGTGCCGCCGTCGCCGCCGTCGCGGCGCTGCTCGTCGTGCCGCGCCTGCTCGCGCCCGGCAGCGGCTCGGCCAGCAGCGGCTCGGCCGGCAGCGGGCCGGCGAGGGCGAGCTCGGCGGCGTCCTTGCCCGGGGCGGTCGGCGTGCTCGGGGTCGCGACGACGACTAAGCACTGCCCGGCGGCGTCGGTGGCCGGGGCCGGCGCGGCCTGCGTGACGACGCCGGAGTGCTGGGACGGGGTGGATGAGGTCAGCGGCGTCGTCACGGCCGGTTCCCTGCCCTGCGGGCAGCCGCACAGCTGGCAGACGTTCGCGATCGCCATCATGCCCAGCGCCTCCGCGACCTTCAACGTGAACATCGTGCAGGCCAATCCCACCGTGCGGGCGGTCTGCTCAGCCAAGGTGCTGCTGGCTTCCCGGACCGGCGCGGCCTTGCGGGTACCGGCCAGCACGTGGCTGATCCAGGTCATGCCGCCCGACGAGACTGCCTACAACTCCGGCGTCCGCACGTACCGGTGCCTGGCCGGGCGCGACTACAACGCGCTCAGCTCACCCCAGTTCGGGCCGTGATCGCAGGCCGCACGCCCGTGTGGCGGATTTCTCGCGTTAGCATTCGCAGGTTCCAGGCAGTCCCTGCCACTCCGGGTGGTCACGGAGCATGGTGACGGCGGTGCGGCCCATCTCCTGCAGCGGCTGGCGGACGGTGGTCAGGCGAGGGGTGGGGGCCCGACTGACTGTCTCATCGCATCTCCATCACGACCCTTAGGCGGAGCTTAACAAAGGTTCAAGCGCAAACAAGCCTCTTGACGCGCCCCGAACGTACTGCTCCAATTTCTAACAGGAAAGTTTCCTAAATGTTTCAGAAACAATCCTGTTTCAGAAACAAGCTGCAGTACTCGCTCCGTCCCGGCGGGTCATCCCGCTTCCCGCCGGGCCGCTCAGCCGAAGGGACCCCGCCATGCGTGCCCTGAAAACCCTCGTGAAACCGTGGTCGGCCGCGCTCGCCCTGGCCACCGCCGCGCTCGGATCGGGCGGCCTCGCGCTCGCCACCGCGGGACCGGCGGCCGCGGCCGGCTCCGCCTTCCCGGCCCACTACGCCGCGCCCTACCTGCAGATCGCTTCATCGGATGCCGGGGACATGGCCGCCGACAAGTCCGCGACCGGCCTGAAGTACTACACGCTGGCGTTCCTCATCCCGCGGTCCGGCTGCACGCCGCAATGGGAGGACGACGGCTCGGGCGTCGGCGCCTTCGCCACGCAGATCAGCGCCCTGCAGTCCGCGGGCGGCAACGTCATCATCTCCTTCGGCGGCGCGGCGGGCGGGGAGCTCGCGCAGACCTGCACGAACGTCTCGCAGCTGACCGCCGCCTACCAGAACGTGGTGAACGCCTACGGCGTGACCCGGCTGGACTTCGACATCGAGGGCGGCGTGCTGTCCGACACCGCCTCGACCGCCCGGCGCGACCAGGCGCTGGCCGCGCTGCAAGCCCAGGACCCGGCGGTGCAGGTCGACTTCACCCTCGGAGTCTCCCCGCAGGGGCTGCCCACCGGCACCGGCTCTGAATACGCGCTGCTCCAGGACGCCAAGGCCAAGGGCGTGAAGGTGTCCACCGTGAACATCATGACGATGGACTTCTACGACGGGTCCAACAACGACCTCGGGGACGCCGAGTCCGCCGCGCGCGGGACCGCGGGCCAACTCGCGGGCCTGTACGGGATCTCCACCGCCGCCGCCTACGCCATGATGGGCCTGACGCCGATCGCCGGCACCAACGACGACGGCACCTTCTTCTCCACCTCCAACGCTTCGTCGCTGGAGGGCTTCGCCGCCGCCAACGGCGTCGCCGAGCTGTCGTTCTGGGAGGTCGACGGCTACGACAAGCCGACCGGCTACCAGTACTCGTCGATCTTCGACAAGATCACCGGCAGCACGGACGGCGGGGGCGGCGGCGGCAGCGCCACGGGACCGATCACCGGCTACCAGGGCCTGTGCCTGGATGACCGCTCGGCCAGCACCGCCAACTTCAACCCCGTCCAGGTCTACACCTGCAACGGGACCAACGCCCAGTCCTGGACCGTGAACAGCGCCGGCAGCACCTTGCAGGTCCTCGGCAAGTGCCTGGACGTCAACGCGGCCGGCACCGCCAACGGCACCACCGTCGACCTCTACGACTGCAACGACACCGCCGCCCAGGTCTGGGTCCCCCAGGCCAACGGCGAGCTGGTCAACCCCAACTCCGGCAAGTGCCTGGACGACACCGGCTTCGGCGGCTCCGGCACCCAGGTCCAGATCTGGGCCTGCGCCGACTCCGCCAACCAGCAGTGGAAGCTGCCATGAGGCGACGACTAACCAGCAATAACTAAATTTCCCGAACCCGCGAGGCGTGGGAACATGGCCCCATCGTTCACCGCGCCTCGCGGTGGGCCGTGGGGTCTTGCCCTGCGGTAGATCGGACGCGTCCGCTTCGGCCGGGCGGGTGATCTGCTGCGGGGCGCCGTCATTGTGGAGGCGGACCTCATGGGCCCACAACCAGCCCCCCTTACTCCGGCGGACATCCAGCGCTTCGACCGGGACGGCTACCTCGTGGTCAGGCAGGCGTTCTCGCCCGCCGACGCACGCGCCATGGAAGCGCGATGGTGGTCGGAACTGGAGGACACGCACGGCGTACGCCGCGACGACCGCTCCAGCTGGCGGCCGATCCGCGGCGACCTGAAAGCCGCCAAGCGCGATCCCGTCCACGCCAAGATATTGACCGAGCGGGTCCGCGGCGTCTTCGACGGCCTGCTCGGGGCGGCCGCGTGGTCGCCGCCGAGGGACTGGGGCCGGACCATCGCCACCTTCCCCGAGCCGGGCGCCTGGGAGGTGCCGACCCGGCTCTGGCACTGGGACAGCCCTTGCGAACTGCACCTCGATCGCCCGCGGGCGCTATTCGTGGTCAGCTTCATCGGCCCGGTGGCGCCGCGAAGCGGCGGAACGCTCATCCTTTCCGGCTCACCCCGGCTGCTGATCCAGCAGGAGCGCAGAATTCCGGCGGACCAGCGGCGCGAATCAGCGGCCTTTCCCTGGGACCGGTTCCATCGCTGTCACCCGTGGCTGATGGCGCTCACGGGGCAGGCGCCGTCACCAGCGGACCGGATCGCCGCCTTCATGGACGCCGAGACCATCGTCGACGGCGTGCCGCTACGGGTGGTCGAATTGACGGGCGAGCCGGGAGACATGGTCTTCTGCCATCCCGCCATCGTCCACTGCGCCGCCCCCAACCGGGGCGCGTGGCCGCGGTTCATGCGGATCAAGCAGCAGTTCCTCACGCACGAGGGCCGCTCACGGCTCCGCGAATCGCGCCGGCCATTAGCCGCCGAAGATCACCGCGGCGAAGTCAAGGTCAAGGTCGCGGTAGTGAGCTCGCATCATCTCGGTGGCGGCGTGCGCGTCGCGGGCCTCCAGCGCCGCGAGGAGCTTCTCGTGCAGCAATCGGTAGGCGTCCGGCTCGATCGCGGTGATCTGGCGCGCCAGGATGACGTACCGTTCCGCCCGGGTCGAAATGGCGTCCCGGTACTGGATCAGCACCTGATTGTGCGAGCCGCAGTAGACCATGCGGTGAAACGCCCGGTTGACGTTCGCCATGGCGCCGGCGGACACGGGGACGCCGGCGGCGCGCAGGTACCGGAGCGCTTCTCCCTCGTCTTGGGTGGCGACCAGCGTTCGCGCCCGGGCGAGCTCCTGGTCTGACATGTGCCCGGCCGCGAGCCGGGCGGCGAGGAGGTCGAGTTCCCGCCGGACGGTGACCAGCTCGACGGCTTCCGCGCGGGTGAGGTCGGCGATCACCACGTCGCGGTGCGCGACGCGGATGACCAGGTGATCGGCTTCGAGCCGCCGCAGGGCCTCCCGCAGGGGAGTGATGGAGACGCCCAGGGCTGCCGAGAGCTGTACGTAGTCGACCCGGCTGCCCGGCTTCAGCTTGCCCTGGAGAATCTGGTCGCGCAGCTCCAGGTAGGCGCCGTCGGCCTTGGTTGTCTCGCCGCGGGCGGGGTCGCCGTACGTCACGGTATGTCCGAGGGCTGCTCGATGGGTTGGTGCACGCAGCGTAACACCTCTTGTCCTTTGATCAGAACTTTATATTATAAAATCTTACCTGGCAGGCCATCCGCCGGGTCACGCCGCTTACGAAGGGACGCGCTGGTGCGCAGAAGCACGGACCGGATCCTGACCACGCACACGGGCAGCATCGCCCGGCCGGATGACTTGATCGAGCTGATGCGCGCCCGGGAGAACGGCCGGCCCTACGACCGGGCGGCCTTCGAGGCCCGCGCGACGGAGGCCGTCGCGGAATGCGTCCGCCGCCAGGTCGAGGCGGGCCTGGACGTCATCAACGACGGTGAGCAGCGCAAGAGCGGGTTCACCACATACCTGGCCGAGCGACTGGCCGGGTTCGACGCGGTGCCCTACGCGGCCGGTGAGCCGCGCGGCTCGTGGC
>JAICUO010000282.1 GCA_025935815.1 Streptosporangiaceae bacterium | reverse complement strand
GATGCGCTCGGGCAGGCCGATGTCGCGGGAGAGCGCCAGCGCCATGTCGGCCGAGCGTCCCCCGAACGTGTTTGTGGCCGCGATGAGCAACCGAACATCGGTCAGCCGGAGCGCGAACTCCATCTCGGCGCGCCCGAACTCGGGGGGAACCGGAACGATCCGCACGCCTGCCTTAGCGCAGGCCAAGACGAGCGGGAGCATCTCCCAGATGTCGGGCAGCAGGACACCGACGCAGTCACCAGGCTGCACTCCGAGGTTCACGAGGCCGCGGGCCATCCGGTCGGTCAGCCGGGACAACTGCGCGTAATCGATCTTGTCCGTCCGCCCGGTGGCGAGGTTGTGCCCGACCACCGCTGTCTTGCCCGGCCGTTCCCTGGCGTGGCGATCCAGGTCGTCGAGGAAGGTCTCGTCCCGCCACCACCCGGCCGCGTAGTGCGCCTGATGGGCCTGGGTCACGTCGTACATCGGTCCTCCATGCGGTTAAAGGCCGTCGGCCGGTACCGGGTCCCGCACCTGGACCCGCAGCTCGCTGAAGTAGCGCTGGCCACCGGGGCCCGGGAGCCATGCCTGGTCGGGACCTGGCAGCAGTTCGGTCATCACCACCTCGGTCTCGTCGCCTGCTCGCTGCCGGGCGGCTCTCAGCATCGTGGCGAGCGCAGACACATAACGGGGGCTGGTCAGGTCGACGTAGACCGGCTTGACCTCGGTGCTGATCTTGACGAAAAGCTTCTCCGGCAGGCCAAGCGCCAGCCGCAGGCGGCGGATGGCGAGGTACTCGGGCAGCCCGCCGGACTTGGTTGGCCATGCCTGCGCGACAGTCGTGCGCCAGCTCTCCCTGGCGGCCACCAGCCGGTCGATGGTGATCCTCGGGCAGTGCCGCTCGGGCCCGGCCAGCGTCTTGAAAAGGTCACTGCCCGACCAGGCGATGGGCATGGCGAACATCGCGAGCAATGGCCATCGGCGGCCGTCCCCGGCGGCTGCGATCAGCTTCCCGTCTTGCTCGGTCACGGTGATCGTCATAGCCGGGAGCAGCCTAGCCGGGTCGGCGCCGGACTCAGGCGTGAAGGCGAGCTGGTAGTCATCAGACTGGACAGAAGCCATGCGCGGAGTGAACTGCGGGCACCAGCTTGCGTAGAACGGGAGGATCTGCGGGCCGATATCGGCGGCCGCGGCGGCTCGCAGCCTGGCTGGCTCGGGGTGACGGTCGGTGAACAACGCGGAATCCAGCGTCGGCCACATCGCGTGCAGCTCGCCGAGGACGACCGTGAACTCCCCGCGGGCGAGCGCCGCGACGCTGTCGGCGCAGATCTGGAGGTCCGGGCTGTGGATCCGGGCTCCGGCCCAGGCCGGCCGCGGAGCGGCGAATAGGCTTGCCGCCGGCCCGGCCAGCTCGTCGCTGGTCAAGTTCACCCGGCGGGTCCCGGGCGCCACCTGGTCGAGGCCGAAGAGGGTAGCCCAGCGGGCTGAGAACTCGGTGCCGACAGCGCCGGTAACCGGCTCCGGATCAACGAACAACGGCAAGACGGCAGCCCAGAACCGGTGCAGCGGGACCCCGGCCGTGGCAGGCCCGCCAAGCTCCGCGTACAACCTGCGGAATGCCTGCGTGTAGGCGTCGGCCAGCGCCACCGACAGCCACCTCGCCGCGGGCAGCAGCACCTTGCCGAGAGGCCCGGCGATCGCGTCAAGCACGGGCCCGCCGAACGTTACCTCGACATCACGGACCGTCTCTTCGTAGCAGATCTTCCTGCCCGCGTACATTTCCCCCGGCCGGCGCTCAGCGGCGGCGCCAGTGATGCTGGTGAACTCCGAATCCAGGCGGCCCAGGGCGATGGCCAGGTTGTCAGGGTCTCCGGCGGCCGCGCTGACCGCGCCCCGGGCGGCGTCCAGCCGGGCGAGCTCCGCCAGTGCCCGGCCCCTCGCCGCCGGATCAGCGATGGCGGCCACGGTGGCCCGCAGCGTCCCCTCCGCACTGGGGTCTTGCGGAAGGTTCACCCCCCACCAGATCACGTCCCGGGCGGCAAGCTCACGGAGCAGCGCAAGCGCCGTTGAGTGATCGGAGCCGCCGGCTACCGCCGCCGCGCAGGCCCGGCCGTCGCAGCGGGCCAGCAGGTCCGCCTCGGCCTCGGTCAGGGTCAGCGCAGCCCGCCCGGGCATCAGCACCTGGCGGCCATCCATGGTGACATGCGGCTGCAAGCCCACCGGAAGCCACGGCCGGGCCCGCGGGTCGGCGGCGAGGTGGCTGGCGAAGGCCTCCAGCGCCCAGTACTCGTAGTAGACGGTGCGGGCCCGGACCAGGCGGTCACCGCAATGGGCGCGCACGGCGGGTGCTCGCGGATCGAGGCTGACCCAGGTAGCGGGGCCGAAGAACCCGATCGTGTCGTTCTTGCCGCAGTAACGCTGCCAGTAGCGGGTGATCACGTTGTTCTTGGCCTTGCTCCGGTTCCTGCTTCGGCTGGCCTTCTGGCCGGCCGGCGCCTCCATCGCGATACGGGCCGCAGCGCCCGGGTTCTGCCAGGTGAGCGCCTCGCGGAAGAGCGGGTCGGCGGCGATGTGCGCGGCGACCGTGTCGGCTTGCGCGAGGGCCGCGGCATGGGCTGCCTCCAGGTCCGGCAACCCGACCCGTCCGTCCAGGAAGGCGTCGGCCGCCGCGGCGCACGCCGGGGCCGCAAACCAGTCCAGCCCGGCGGCCGGGAATCCGGCGGACCGCAGCAGGGCGTCCCGCCAGACCGCCCACCCAGTGCCGGGCAGGGGGGCGAGGTGGCTGCCGGTCACCGCGCGGCCTCCGGCCCGCTGGTGCTGGCCGGTGCCATCGCCGGACGGCCGGCGGCGAGGCAGGCGTCGCGGATACCCCGGGCGCCGGCCCGGGCGGCCAGCAGCGCGCGCAGCCCGCGGCAGGCCGGGACGAGGGAGACGGCGGAGGTGCCCGGCATCCCGGCGGCGGTCATATGTCGAGCATCCTGGCTCTAAGCGGGCAAGTCAACCGTCACCCGCATTAACCATCATAATTATAGAGAACTCGCCCGTGATAATTGTGATAATTGAGGTCGGCGTGAAAATGGAGAGGCATTCGACGTGAAAATGGAGAGGCATAGGAATAGAGGTCAATAAAGAGATGTATGCTGGACTGCGGGTCCATAGTTGTGCATGCTTGAACGGTGGATCCATGTGCTACATATCCCGGATTCGCGGAGCATCGCGGCCAATCACGGCCCAGCGCAGAAATCGATCGCTACGAGCTTGCCCGCCGCGGCGTTCGCGTCATGCCCAAGGACGCGTCTAGGAGTGCGCATGACCTCGGACAACCTGCGAACGCGAGGACTCGCGGAGTCCAGCCTGGCGATCGCCGGCGGGCGGCCCGTCCGGACGCGGCCATGGCCCACCTATGACAAGGGGGACGCGTTCATCTCACCGGATGACGAGGCGGCGGCGTGCTCAGCCATCCGGTCGCGCCGGTACTTCCGCTACGACGACCGGCCGAGCGAGCAGACCTGCGCCCGTCGCCTGGAGAACCGGCTGTGTGAGACATTCGGCGCCCGGCACGCGCTGGCCTGCGCTAGCGGGACGACGGCGATCACGCTCGCGCTGCTCGCCCTTGACCTGCCACCCGGCTCGCCCGTGGCTTGCCCCGCGTTCACCTTCCCGGCCACGCCGAGCGCGATACTGCTGGCCGGGCACCGCCCGCTGCTGGTGGAGTGCGACGCGGACCTGCATCCCGACCTCCGCCATCTGAGCCAGGTCATCGATGACGGCGCGAGGGCGGCGGTTGTCGTCCACATGCGCGGCTACGCATGCGACATGCCGGCCATCATGGACCTGGCGCGCGACCGTGGCGTGAGGGTAGTCGAGGATGCGGTTCCCGCCCTGGGCGCCAGGCTGCGCGGTCGTTATCTCGGCACGTTCGCTGACTTCGGAGCGTTCAGCACGCAGTCGGACAAGTCGCTCAACACTGGCGAGGGCGGCTTCCTGCTGACTGACGACGAGGAAGCCTATGCCCGCGCGGTGGTGTACTCCGGTGCCTACGAGGGGCGGATGCAGCAGCATTTCCCCGCTGGCGCACCCGCCGTGGACGAGCTGGCCTACCCGATATACGGGTTCCGCATGGACGAGATCCGCGCTGCGCTAGCGGGTGCCCTGCTCGACCGGCTGCCCCAACGCCTAGCCGCCTACCGGCGTAATCACGATTACGTGGTCAGCGGGCTAGCCGGCCAGGACGGGATCGCGTTGCGCCGCCCGGTGGCCGACGGCGCCTATCTGGGCGAGGCGCTGATGTTCCGGATTCCAGGTGCCACGCCCGCCGAGTGCGCCTGGTTCGCCCGGGCCGTCGCCGCCGAGGGGATCGACGCGCGGGCGCTTGCCGACCCGGCCTGCGTGAACGTGCGCGCCTTCTGGCACTGGCGGTTCCTGGTGGGCGCGGACCCGGTGCGCGCTCGCGCCGCCCTGCCCCGGACGGCGCGCTACATCGGCGAGGCGATCGACATCCCGCTGTCGGCCAACCTGGCCCTTGCCGACTGCGACGACCTGGTGACGGCGGTCATGAAGGTAGCGGCGGCGTTCCGCCGCCGCTGACCCTCTCGCTACAGGGTTACGACAAAGAAGTTGGCCGGAAGATTGACCACGACGCGCTCGTAGATCTCGGCCATGACCGCGATGCCGGATGTCGCGAAGGTCCCCGGCGGCGGATCGGCGAAGCGGATCACCGAGCGCCCGGAATCGAAGAGCACGGCGCCATGGCCGAAATCGCCGGCGATTGCCCTTCCCTCCTCGATCAGGCGGGTCCGCACGATGAAGACCCCGTTCCGCTCCAGGTCGGCCATCAGCTGGCCCTGCCCCATGAACATGTAGTAGTCGGCCGGGTTGATGATCAGGCCATCAACGGTGCCGCCCATTTGCTCCGCCCCATTGCACGCGGCGAGGATCGTCGAGGCGAACCGGCCCTTCGACTCGATGCGCTCGATTTCGCCCATGTTCAGCAGGCCGCCCTCGCCCCGGATGATGGCGTGGTTCTCGGCCGTGCTGAGGCGGGCGACGAGCCGGTAGTCCAGGAAGGGCCCGAAGGCTTCCGGGTCGTCGGCCAGGTCGGCCGGGACCTGAACCCATGCCGTGGTCGGCAGCAGTTCCGGGATAGGCGACCGGTGGTAGCGGCTCGCGAGCTCACGCCTCATGCCGCTCTCGGTGAGGTCGGGATCGCCGGGCTGTGCCGGGCCCTCGTGCCAGTAGAACCGCTGCGGGGTGCTTGACAGGTCGACGATCTTCATCATGTTGCGGGCCGGGTACCGCCGCTTGCGCCGCGAGGTGGTCAGCGAGTCGGTGATCGTCTCGTTGTACTCGACGCGGGCCTGGAGGCCATCGGCGGCATACGCCTCGGCGAACACCCGGCCTGGCGACAACTGCGCCTTCCGCTCGGCGAGGACCTCCGCCATGGTCTCCTTCATGCCGTTCATGCGCTCCGCTTGCGAGCGACGAAGATGCCCCAGCCGAATTCCTCGTCATCAATGGCTACCTGCATTTCCCGGCACGACTCGGCGAACGATAGCATCCAGTCTCTTGCCGACTGGCCGGGCACGGTTTTCGCGCGTTCTACCGCGGTCTCCCCGAGCACGCGGTAGGTCTGCCGTATGTGGCTGCGCAGGTTGCGGGCGAGCAGGATCTCGAACCCGCAGCTGTCCAGCGCTTCCTGGTATCCGATGAGGGAGTAGCCGCCATTCCAGCGCACGCGGTCGAAGACGTGCCTGCGGGCCCGCTCGCTGACGTGCTCCTTCGGCTGGAGGAAGTCGGAAAAGGCGAAGATGCCGCCTGGGGCCAGCACGCGCGCGATCTCCGCGTGGCTGCGAGGCTTGTCCGGTACAAGGCACAACGAGTCCTGGCTGACGACGTGCGTGAAAGCGCCGGCCTGATACGGCATATTCGTGACCGAGCCATGCCGGAACGTGATGCGCAGGCCCGGCGCGGCCGTCAGCCTGTCCATGGCGAACTTGACCCGCTTCTCGCTCAGGTCAAGCCCTTCCCCGCTGCAGCCGTATTCCCTGGCTAGGTACAGCAGGAAGTTGCCGCACCCGCTGCCCGCGTCGAGGACACGGGATGAGCCGTCGATCATCATCTCCGCGGCGAGCACCGCCGAAGTATGCTGCGCCGCGGCCTGATAGTCACCTTCATTGCCCGCCGCGAAGTAGCCGGTGTGCAGGACGCCGTCGGAGTCCCAGAAGCTCAGGTAGTTTTGCAGGGTCTGGTCGAAGAACTCCTCGACATCGCGCTCGGAGTAGTCGCGGCTGGCCATTGACATCCCGGATCCCTTCCAATCATGTGTAGGTGTCTTTGGGCACGGCCGTGTACTGAGTCACCTGCTGTCCCAGCACGCTGGCCCCGCCGTCCAGCAGGTGCACGCCCCCGGTGACGTAGGAGGCCCGCTCGCTCGCGAGGAAGGCGGCCACGGCCGCGAACTCGTCGGGCCGCCCGATGCGGCCAACCGCGCTATGGCCGCCGATGGCCAGCAGCGGAGCTTCGATGTCGCCATCCTCGGCCAGCCTCGCCGCCGCGCGCTCGACCATCTCGGTCCGGGTGGCTCCAGGCGCGAGCACGTTAACGGTGATGCCGTCGCGGCCCACCTCGGCGGCCAGGGACTGAGCGAACCGGGTCAGCCCGGCCCGAGCCGCGCCCGATAGGGCGAGCGAGGCCGTGGGGATGACGGCCGCCTCCGATGCCACGAACAGGATCCGGCCCCATCCGGCCGCCCTGAGGTAGGGCAGCGCCGTCAGGGCCAGGTTGACCGCCGGCAGGAACGTGCCGTCAAGAGCCTCCTGGTACTCCGCGGTAGAAAATTGCGAAGCCGTGCCGACCGGCGGGCTCCCCCCGCTGACCGCGAGGATGTGCATCGCTCCGAACCGCGCGGCCACGTCCTCGGCCCAACGCCTGGCAGCGGCCTGATCGGTGATGTCGACGCTCGTCGCCGTCACCTGACCGCGCGCCAGGACGCTGATGGCACGCTCGGCGGCGGCGAGCCGGTCGCGGTCGCGGGCGCCGATGGCGACATGGGCGCCCTCGGCCGCCAGCTCCTTCGCCATGGCCAGGCCCAGGCCGCTCGAGCCGCCCGCGACCAGGGCGACCTTGCCATCAAGTCCCAGATCCACCGGCTTACCTTCCCGGCCCTAACGCGCCTGTCCGAGTCCGTCCCCGCGCGGTAGCGCGGCTCTGCTGTCCGGGCCGGGCGGGCCGGCGCGGAAGGTGCCGCGATAGCGGTAGCCATAGCGCCAGAACAGCGGCCACGACAGCGCCGCCGCGGCAAGCCGGGCAGACGGCGGCAGGCTGGCCCGCCAGGAGTCATCCGCGCTCCTGATGACCGTGGGGCCGCTGCGAAACCGGTCCGGGTTCCCGGTAACCGTGTGGTTGACGCCAAGGTCGATTACCCGGCCCCGCAGCGGGATGACGCTCGACGCCGCATCACAGAGCCGGAGTATGGCAGCCAGGATAACGGCCGGGTTAGCGATGAACTCCTCATAGCGCACGGTCAGCGACCGTCGCGGATGCCGCCGGGTAATGGCGGCGGAGGCCAGGTTGAAGCCGTGCCAGTATGCGGTGCTCACCCTGGGCGACATCGCGTAAGCGTAATCCTTCGGCTGGTGCCACGATCCGGCCACCGCCCGCGGGTCGCGCACCAGGTGAACGTAATAGGGCGTGATTCCGGCGATATGCGAGAGCAAGGCCGATTCACCGGGGATCTTATTGGTGTCCACGAGCACGCCTGCCCCCGTTAGCTCCGCGATGGCGTAGTAGACCTGTCGCATGAGAAGGGCATGCTCGCGGATTCCCTCGCAATGCAGCCCGCGGCGCAGGACGCGCCAGGTATGCCGCGTCCTGACGTAGGCCCGCTGCCGGGCGATGACCATGTCCGCGTGGGCCGCTGCCGAGAGCCCGGATGGCCGGCCGACCGGCAAGATCCGCGACCAGATGGGGCAGTGGGTGAGCTGGCGACCGCAGCCGCAGCGGTTGTTCGCGCCGAGGCCGGCCGCGTTCTTCCACAGGAAGTGCAATTCTCCTACGTGGAAGAAGCCCGGGACCTCGTTCAGTACGTTGCCCATGATCGTGCTGCCATTGCGACACCAGCCGGTGATGCACACGACTTTGAGCGCCCGTTCGGTCATGTCGGCCGGGCACCTCCCTACCGAGCTGTCACGGGATAGCCGTCACATAGCGGAGCGCAGCACTAGCATTCCAATCACGGTTATGTACTTAGCCTAGCGATTTGAGGTCGCTAGTACTAGCGCGTGGCAGCCGACGCCGCCCAGCGGCGGCCTCGGAACGGCGGGCGCGCTTACTTAGCGTATATCCGCAGGTCAGGCCGAAGACCTTGCCGTCGCCCGCCGCCGAAGCGTACGCTCTGAAGGGAGCTAATTGTGCGCTTAGTTAGCTCGTGCGCCAGGATGCCGTCCCGAGCGGGTAGGCAATCCTCGAGAGGAGGGCACCAATGGAGGTGTCATGCGCGTTCCCTACTGCCCTGGACTCTCCCGACAACATCGCGCTGGCCGAGCGGCTCGGCTTCGACAGGGCATGGGTCTACGACACGCCGCAGCAGAGCCCGGACGTCTGGATGACGCTGGCGCTCGCCGCGCAGCGCACCGAGCGCATCGGCCTCGGCCCTGGCGTGCTGGTGCCGAGCCTGCGTCACCCGATGGTCAACGCGGCCGCGACCGCTACGCTGTGCGCGCTCGCTCCTGGCCGTGTCGCGGTCTCCTTCGGGACCGGATTCACGGGGCGCCGGGCCATGGGCTACCCCGCCATCCCCTGGTCGTTCATGGCTTCCTACATCCGCGCGTACCGGGCGCTGCTGCGCGGAGAGGTCGTGGAGTGGGAAGGTGCCCGCATGCGGATGCTGCATCCGGCCGGGCACGCGCCCGACCGTCCCGTCGACGTGCCGGTCCTGATCGCCGCCCTCGGGCCGAAGGGCAACAAGGTCGCGCAAGAACTTGGTGACGGCCTGTACGCGACCTTGCTGATGCCGGAATTCATGGCCGACCACGCGTGGACCGCCTATCTCACCTGGGGCACGGTGCTCGACGAGGGTGAGGCACACGATTCCGAGCACGCCCGGGTGGCCGCCGGACCAGGCTGGGCGCTGTCGCTGCACGGCGCCTGGGAGTTCGGCGGAGCTGACGCCGTGCGCACTTTGCCCGGCGGGGACGAATGGCTCGGGGTCATCGAGCAGGAGCCGGAGCAGCATCGCCACCTCGCCGTGCACTCCGGTCATTGCGTCGCGCTCAATGCCGCGGACGAGGCCAGCTGGCGCGCCGACGGCAGCAGCACGCTCCGGGACGTCACGCTGAGCGGGACCCGGGACGAGATCCGGCGGGCCCTGGAGGACTATCGGTCCCGTGGCGTCACCGAAATCGTCTTCCAGCCCTGCGGGCCCGATATCCGCAGTGAGCTAGAGCGTTTCCTCGACGCGGCCCGCGCGTGACTGCCCTGCCCACCGCTTCCGAGGAGGATGCATGAGCCGCGAGATCAGCACCGTCGTTTCGGACATGGCCTACCTGGAATGCCCGCGCTGGCACGACGAGCGGATCTGGTTCTCCGACTTCTATACCTACCGCGTGTACTCGGCGGCCGAGGATGGCAGCGACCTGCGGGTCGAGGCCGAGGTCCCGCAGCAGCCCTCAGGGCTCGGCTGGCTACCCGACGGGCGCCTGCTGATCGTCTCCATGCGCGACGCCCGCGTGCTGCGCCGCGAGCCTGACGGCGCCCTCGCCTGTCATGCTGACGTGTCGAGCCACGTCAGCGGGCTGCTCAACGACATGGTCGTCGACTCACGGGGCAGGGCCTTCATCGGCGAGTTCGGCTTCGACCTGATGGGCGGCGCCCCCTTCAAGACCGCCAACCTGCTGCGGGTCGATCCGGACGGGACCGTCACCAAGGCCG
>JAICUO010000041.1 GCA_025935815.1 Streptosporangiaceae bacterium | reverse complement strand
TTGCGGTCCATGGCCTTGCGGACCTCGGGGAAGAAGTCCTGCTCTTCTTCCTTGACGTGATGGCGGACGTTCTCGATGAGGACGGTGACCTTCGCGGTGAACCGCTCATCAGCGGGGTCCATCCCGGCCAGCTCGGACAGCATCCACACGACCACGTGATGTTCTTCGATGCTCTCCAGCACGTGGCCGGCGGTATCCGGGACGGCCTTGCGCGCGGCCGGGTAGAAGACGGTTTCCTCGATGTAGGCGTGCGTGGTCAGCTCTTCGATGACCTGGTCCGCGAGCTTCCGCTTGGTCTTAACCGCCCGGTCGCCGGCCTTCTCGAGCTCCTTGAACAGCTTCTCCACGGTCTTGTGGTCGTCCTTCAGCAGCGTGATCGCGTCCACGGCGTCCTCTCCCCGTTCCGGTGATGTGGCCGTGTCCCTCTCCCCTGGGCGGTGCCGGTTATGCCTGATCACCCGCGGCGCATGTTGCGGTCGATTACCTGGCCGTTCTCAACCGAGCCGCATCTATCCTGGCAGCAACGTGGCCAGCCCGAAGCGCCGGAAAAGCTCCGGATCGCCGAACAGGGTGATGCGGCTCAGGTGCGTGCGGGTGGTGGCCAGCACGACGATCGCGAAGGCGTGGTACGCCTCGTCAGGACCGAGATGATAGGCCGCCGCGGCAAGCTGCCCGTTCGCTCGCAACGGCACCGCTATCCAGTCGCCGGGGTGGCCAACGGCCTGCTCGGTGATGTACGGCGTGCAGGTCGCCTTTCCGGAGAACCACGTGCTCGTGCCGGTCATCTCGAGGACGGCATCGTTGGCCAGCAGCCGCTCGATCGCGGCCGCGTCGGACCGCTCGAACGCGGCGATGTACTGGTCGAGGACCCGGCGGGCTTGCTCGTCGGTGGGCTCGGCGATGTCGGCGTCGCTGAGGGCCGCCTGATCGAGCCGGGCGCGGGCGCGCTGCAGGAGGCTCTTCACCGCGGCCACCGAGACGTCCATCAACCCGGCCGCCTCGGCCACGGGCAGGTCGAGCACCTCGCAGAGGATGAGGGCCGCCCGCTGCCGGGCCGGCAGCAGCTGCAGAGCCGCTACCAGGGCGACTCGAACGCTGTGCCGGGCGGCCACCACTTCGGCAGGGTCGGCGCGCTCGTCAACGACCAGGCGATCCGGGATCGGCTCAAGCCAGAGCACTCCGGCCGGCGGCGGGTCGGGCAGGCCGTGCGGGTCGTTGGACGGCGGACCGAGACCCGACGGCAGTGGCCGCCGCCGGCCGCGCTGCAGCGCGCTCAGGCAGGTGTTGGTGGCGATCCGGTACATCCAGGTGCGCACGGATGACCGGCGCTCAAAGCGGTCGAATGCCTGCCACGCCCGCAGGTAGACCTCCTGCACGAGATCTTCGGCTTCGCTCAGCGAGCCGGTCATCCGGTAGCAGTAGGCGTACAGCTCCCGCCGGTGGGGCCCGGTCGCCGCCTCGAACTCGTCGGTCTTCATCTCAGCCATGGTCACGTCCCATGCTGACTCGCGGTCTTGCCGGAAGGAATCGGTTCCGTGCCGACGATTTTCCTTGGGCCTGCGCCGATTCCTCGGTGCCCGCACCCGAGTCGGTACGGGCATGACAAATCAAGTGTTCCTCGATCCCTTCCGGAACGGGCGCCCGGGCAACCTCGCGCAGCAGGTCGCGGCCCGGATCGTCGCCGGACCGCACCTGTCGGTCCTCACGACCGCGAACTTGGACGGCTCGCCGCAGGCATCGGTGATCTTCGTCAAGGCCGACGGCGACGACATCCTCTTCAGCACCATCAAGGGCCGCCGCAAGACCGCGAACATGCAGCGCGATCCCCGGGTAAGCCTGCTTGTGCACAGCCTGCCCGGCGCGTCCGGGGAGATCACCTACGCGGTCATCTCGGGCACCGTCGAGCTCACCGACGACCCGGAAGGCTCGTTTCACCAGGTGATGTACAACCTGCACATGGGCGGGGCCACCCCGCCGCCCGAGCCCGGCGCGGAGCGGCTGATCGTCCGGCTGCGCCCGCGGCACACCTACGCCCCGCCGTCGTACGTCGCCGGGCCGGAATAGGCATCGCTCGGCGTCCGGTATCGACTGCGCTGCCCGACGACGCCCTGGCTCAGGCACCTGAAGCTGACTACGGCCACGCCCTTGAGCCGACGATGCGGGAGGATCCTGGAGCGGTGAGCGTGCCTTTGAGCAGCGGCGTGGGTGAGCGGCTGGCCGCACTGGCCGGGCAGCGGCCTTGGTGGCCGCTGGTGGAGCCGACGCCGCGGTGGATCCGTGTCCGGATCGGCGGCGAGCTGGTCGCCGACTCCCGCCGGGCCCTGCTGCACGTGCAGTACGGGCCCGGCGCGCTACCGCGCAGTTTCCTGCCGACCTACTACGTCCCGGCGGGCGACGTCACGCCCGCCGCGCTGGTTGATCCCGTGGAGGCCGAGACCGGGCTAACCGCCTGGGCGGTAGCAGCCGCTGGCCTGCGCGCCGATGACGCCGCGTGGATGCACCACCGGCCGCCGCCGCCGCTGGAGGCGCTGGCCGGCATGGTGACGTTCTCCTGGCGCGAGCCGCTGACCTGGTTCGAGGAAGAGGAGCCGCTGCTCGTGCATGCCCGCGACCCGCACAAGCGGGTCGACGTGGCTGCGAGCTCGAGGGCCGTCCGGGTCGAGGCTGACGGCGTGCTGCTGGCCGAGAGCCGCCGGCCCCTCCTGTTGTTCGAGACCAGCCTCCCCGTGCGCTACTACCTGCCAGCCGGCGATGTCCGGGTCGAGCTCGTGCCGAGCCAGACGCGATCGGCCTGCCCGTACAAGGGCGAGGCCACCTGGTGGTCGGCGCGGATCGGGGACCGGGTGGCCGAGGACATCGCATGGAGCTATCCGTCGCCGGTCCCGGAGAATCCGCGCATCGCAGGACTGATCTGCTTCCGCAGCGAGTGGGTTGACCTGACCATCGACGGTCAGCGACTGGAGCGTCCAGTCACGCCATGGTCCTGAGCGTCCGCACGCCAGCCCAGGCACGCCGGGTCGCCAATCCGGCCGGTGCAGCGGATGGCTGCTACGCCGACCTGCCAGGAGCTGGCCGCCCGCCCGCATGGGGTTGGCGGGGCCGTGCTCAGCCGTACACTGACCGGCCCGGTGGCAGGTCTAGCTGACCGGACATGCCACCGTGGATGAAGTCGGCGCTGGCCAGGAAGTCGTGCGGGAAGCCGCGGGTGATGTGGCTGGCCTGATCGAGCCGGGCCAGCGCGTCAGGTGGCAGATTGACGTCGAGGCAAGTGAGGTTGCCTGCGAGCTGCTGGGTGGTCCGCGCGCCGAGGATCGGGATGACGTTTCCCTGGGCGCGTAGCCAGGCGAGTGCAACGACGGAGGAGCTGAGTTGCAGGCCGTCGGCGATGTCGGCGACGGCACGGGCGATGGCCAGGCGGCCGGGGTCCACATCGGCCAGCCGACGCCCGGCGGCCGGGGTGTCTGGGTTGGCGTACTTGCCGGACAGGACGCCTGCGCCGAGCGGTCCCCAGGCCAGTACGCCGAGGCCGAGGCCGCGGGCCATCGGGATTAGCTCCCGCTCGACCTCGCGCTGGACGAGGGAGTACTCGACCTGCAGGCCTGCGAAGGTGGACCAGCCGCGGTGTGCGGCCAGGGTCTGCATCTGGGCCACCACCCAGGCGGGGGTGTCGGAGATGCCCAGGTAGAGGACCTTGCCCAGCCGGACCTGGTCGTCGAGGGCGCGCATCACCTCCTCGGGCGGAGTCAGGTAGTCCCAGGCGTGCAGCCACAGGATGTCGACGTGGTCGGTACGCAGCCGCCGCAGCGATGCCTCAAGTGCCTGCACGAGGCTCTTGCGGTGATTGCCGCCGGCGTTGAGGTCGCCGTCGCGGACGTTGAGCGAGTACTTGGTGCCGACGACGAAGTGATCTCGGTCGGCCGCCAGCAGGTCGCCGAGTACCGACTCGGCGGTGCCGTTGGTGTACTTGTTGGCCGTGTCGATGAGGGTGCCGCCGGCCTCGGCGAACATCTGGAACTGCTTGGCGCTTTCGCCTGCAGATGCCCCCCAGCCCCAGTCGTTCCCGAAGGTCATGGTGCCAAGAGCGACCTCGCTGACCCGCAGGCCGGAGTTGCCGAGCAGTGTGTAACGCATGGCGTGCTGATCTCCTTGCTGGTTCCTGGGTGCGGCGCCCGTCACACGACGGCGGTGCTGCCGCCGTTGATGCGCAGGTTGGCGCCGTTAATGTAGCGGGCTAGCGGGCTGGCGACGAAGGCCACAAGGCGCTGAGGTTGATTGCCGGCGCTGGAACCGGTCACGATCGCCCGGTGGCCCTTGAGCTGCAGGTCCACCGTCAGCTCCCGCTGCTGGCCGCGCGGACTGCGGCTAGCTCGGCGGCGACAGCGTCGGCGCCCAGCTCGATCATCCAGGTCAGCGGCGCGTCCGGGAGGAACGCTTGCAGGGCGGTGCTGAGCTCGGACTTCGCCGCCTCGGACAGCTGCGCTTCACCCCCGGATAGCCGCCGGATGAGCTCGCGGTAGTACAGTAGGTAGCGCCGCTGGTCGTCGAGCAGGCCCGGCCCGGCCGGGTCACCGTGCCCGGGATACAAAGTGCCGGTGTCGGCAAGTTCCCCGCCGAGGGCATCGAGCGCGGCGAGCCAGGCACTGGAATGCCCGTCGGCGGTATAGGGATGCGTGCCATGGAAGGCCAGGTCGCCG
Organism: Streptosporangiaceae bacterium; assembly: GCA_025935815.1. Taxonomy (GTDB): domain Bacteria; phylum Actinomycetota; class Actinomycetes; order Streptosporangiales; family Streptosporangiaceae; genus Trebonia. The sequence goes on along the minus strand of JAICUO010000041.1, from coordinate 16,133 downwards.
GTGAACGCGATGGCGGCGCTCCCGTTCGCGGTCATGACCAGGTAGCTGTCGGCGTGACTTTCTGCCGGGCCTACCTCGTGCACGGTGAAGCTCAGCTCGTCGAACTGAACCTTGGCGCCGTCGGCCAGCAGCGAATTCGGGTAGTAGGTCTCGGCCGGCCACTCCGCGCCGTAGACAGGCGACCACTGAGCCCGCTTGGCGTCGGCGATCTCCTCGATGACCCGGCCCACGCCGGCCGATGCGTACACCGGCACTTCCTTGTCTTGCACTAGGCCGTGAACGCCGTTGAAGTGATCTGGGTGAGCATGCGTCACCAGGATCGCCAGCAGCGGCTTTTTCAGCGCGCGGAGCCGGGCACGCAGTGCCTCGATGTCGGAGACCAGCAGACTGGTGTCGACTACCACTACGCCTGACTCACCCTCGATGAGATAAGAGTTGACATACAGCCCGGACTCGGCTGCCCGGTAGGTGTGCACGACAGGTCTGGTCATTTCTGCTCCCCTGGCTGCGCTGGCTCGGGCGGCGGCCTGGCGGCGGCCGCGCTCTTCGATGATCATCAGTTGCCGGCTGGGCGTGCGTCCAAGACAAGCTGTGATAACTGTTGGCTATGGATGCCCATCTCCGGGATCTGCGGTACTTCGTGGCCGCGGCCGAGGAGCTGAACTTCACCCGCGCCGCGGAGCGCCTGCACCTGTCGCAGCCGGCCCTCAGCAAGCAGATCCGCGGCCTGGAAACTGCGCTGCGCGCCCAGCTGTTCCGGCGTGACCGGCGCCAGGTCGAGCTCACCGGCGCCGGCGCCGCGCTGCACGGGGTGGCCCGCAGTCTGCTCCAAGACCGGGACGACGGCGTAGCCGTGGTCGGCGACGCCGCCGCCCAGGACGCGCGGGTGCTGCGGGTCGGCACGCTGACCTCGATCGGGCGGGAGCCATACCCCGCGATCACCGGCCAGTTCGCCAAGCGGCAGCCGGCTGGCAGGTGGAACTGCACACCGATGGTCTGGCGGTCTGCTAGCGGGTGGCAGGCGCTGATCGCGACGAACATTCTCCGAGATCGTCAACGAGCCGGTCGCCGCGCTGCCCGCCTCGGCGGGCTCACAGCGCGATTTCTGGCTGGCCATCGACGCGCGGGTGGGCCAGCCGCCGATGGTGGCCGCCGAGGTGAACGCCGCCGACGAAAAGTTCGAGATCGTGTCATCCGGCGCGGCGATAACCCTGCTGGCCGAGGGCAACGCCGACATCTACTTGCGCAAGGGGATCGTCTGCATCCCTGTCAGCGGCCTCGAACCAGCCCAGCTCGCGATCGCCTGGCGGCGCGGCGACCGCCGGCCCGCCATCCGGGACTTCATCCAGGCCAGCCGCGACGCGGCTGGCACCCAGAGCGGAACCTCCCGATCGGCCGCCCGCATTTACCCCCGGCGCAGCCCGGCAACCCGCGGGTCCTCGCGGTCCTCCGCCACCCGGAATCCTGACTCGCCGGATGATCAGAACGGCCGGCCATCCTGCGAGAGCGGCCCACAGAGAACCGGCTGATCTGCGCTCAGCCGTCCACCGGAATATCGAACCGGCAAGGCGCGCGGAACCGGCGATCCGGAATCTGCGTGGTCGCGCCGAGCCGCCGCCCAGACCCTGTCGGCCGGGAAAAATATGTAGTTGCGGGGCGATAGCCCCCGCAACTACATATCGTCTTCGCGAAGCCGGCCGCTAGAAGGTGCGGCGGCGGTCCGGCGCGCCGAAAGCTGCGAGCCTAAGGTCCTGCTGCAGCTCGAAGTAGGCGTCCTTCTTGTTGAGGTTCACGTCGTAAATGTCGGAGTATCCCTCGCCCGCGAAGACGCCGGGGACCCACGATTCGGCATCGTCGAAGCCCCAGATCGTGAACGAGATGCAGTTCTTGACCGCGAGGCACGCCTTGAGCATCTGCCCGAACTCATACGGCTGCGCCAGGGTCTCCGGGTTGCTGGTGGGCACCTGGTCGGTCGCGTTGTTGACGAACGTGCGGACATCGGCCTCGGTGATGGCCACCTTCAGGCCAAGGCTGGCGTAACCCTGGAGGTCCTGCTGCATCCGCGTGCCGGAGAACCCGTACTGGGTGTCCAGGTGGCCCTGTTCGCCCACGCAGTCGATCGGTACGCCCTGCGCCTTAAGCTTCGCCACGAAATCGTGAACGTTCTGGTACTTGGCGTTGGTGCCGTCCTCGCCGGCGATGTTGAAGTCGTTGTAGCACAGCAGCGCGTGCGGGTCGGCTGCATGGGCCCAGCGGAACGCGTCCGCGAGGATGCCGGAGCCAAGGTGCTGGATCCAGAAGTCGTTGGCGTTCAGGCCGTCCGGCTGGGCTGTGTCCCAGGAGTTGGCGAAGACCTCATTCGCGACGTCCCACTGCCAGATCTTGCCCTTGTAGCGCGACACCTCAGTCGTGATGTGCTGGTGCAGAAGGCTCTTGAGCTGGGCGTCGCTGATGGTGCCGTTCGCCACTCCCGTGGTGAGCCAGTCAGGAAGCTGGCTGTGCCACATGAGCGTGTGTCCGCGCACGAGCTGGCCGTTGGCCTTAGCGAACTTGACCAGGTTGTCAGCGCCGGTCCAGTCGAACTGACCCTGAGTGGGCTCGACCACCTGCCACTTCATCTCGTTCTCCGGGGTCAGGACCGAGAACTGGCCGGCGGTGATGGCCGCCAACTGCGGGGTGGTCAGGCGTGACGGGCCGGCTGCCGTGCCGATGCGCAGGCCGATCTTCGCGGCCAGCGCCCTGAGGGAGTCAGGGGCGACGGTGGTCGCCGAGGCGGCGGCGGGGTGTTTCGGCGCGGCTGGGGCGCCGGAGGTCGCCATGGCGGCGGTACTGATGCCGAGAACCGCGGCCGTACCTACCGTGGTTCCAATCACGGCAAGTCGGGATAGCTTCATAAAGGGTGCCTCCTCCGCGCCGCCGAAAGTATTTCGCTCCTATGCGAAAGTTTCGGGACGCTGCGTCGGGATGAAGGCACCGTAGGACTGCGGGGACCTCATGTCAATGTCCTCTTCTGGGCTGTTTGCGAGAACTTGACGGAGGACGGCCGGGCATTAATTTTCGAACGATCTTAGAAACTTTTCGGTACGCTGAACGGGAGGTCGGCTGGCGCCATCGCCGGCGGCCTCCTCGAAGGCACCGGACCAGGCCACCCGGAGGCCGGTCACTTCGGAGGGGCGGCTCGGTGTAAGCGCGGCCGTCCTGCTGAACAACAGAAAGCGGTACCCGCCGCGACCTCAGGCCTGCCTGGGGGAAGTCCCGTGCCAGCCCGGCCGCACGAGTCCGGACTCGTAGGCGATGACCACCAGCTGTGCCCGGTCTCTTGCCCCGAGCTTCACCATGGCGCGGCTGACGTGGGTCTTGGCGGTGGCCGGGCTGACATAGAGTCGTCCGGCGATCTCGGCGTTGGACAGTCCTTCCCCCACTAGGGCAAGGACCTCGCGCTCCCGGCCGGTCAGCTCGCTGAGGACGCCCGCGGGCTGAGGCGGCTTCGCGCGGGAGGCGAACTCGGCGATCAGCCGCCGGGTAACCCCGGGGGAGAGCAGGGCACCCCCGTCGGCGACCACCCGCACTGCCTGCACGAGCTTGTCCGGGTCGGTGTCCTTGACCAGGAACCCGGCGGCCCCGGAGCGGATCGCCTCGAACACGTACTCATCCAGCTCGAAGGTGGTCAAGATCACCACCCGGACACCGGCTAGCCGCTCGTCGGCGGCGATCTGGCGGGTGGCGGCCAGCCCGTCGGTTCCCGGCATCCGGATGTCCATGAGTACCACGTCCGGCACGACCTGCCGGGCCAGGCTGACGGCCTGCTCCCCGTCGCCGGCCTCCCCCGCGACCTCGATGTCGCCCTGAGCGTCGAGCAGGGCCCGGAACCCGGCCCGGACCAGGGCCTGGTCGTCGGCGAGCAGCACCCGGATCATTCGCTGCCATCCAGGGGGAGCGTGGCGGTGACCCGGAACCCGCCCCCGGGGCGGGGCCCGGCGTGCAGCTCGCCGCCGAGCGCGGCCGCCCGCTCCCGCATGCCGGCGATCCCGCTGCCGCCGGGGGGAGGCAGGTCGTCGCTGCGCCCCTGGCCGTCGTCGTCGACCTGCACGGTGAGGTCATGCTGGCCATAGCCGATGCGCACGGTGGCGGCATCCGTCCCCGCGTGCCGGGTCACGTTGGTCAGTGCTTCCTGCACGATCCGGAAGGCCGCCTGGCCAACCCCGAAGGGCAGTTCGCGTAGCGTGCCGCTGGTTTCCGCGCGGACCTGCAGCCCGGCCGTGGCGGCGTGGTTGACCAGGTCGCCCAGCCGGGCCAGCGCCGGCGGCGGGGCGTGCGGGGCGGGCTCGCCGTCCTGGCGCAGGATGTGCAGCACTGAGCGGAGCTCCCGCAGGCCCTCCTTGCTGGCCTGCCTGATCGCGGACAGCGACTCGGCGACCGGGCCGGGCAGGCCGGGATTCAGGTTCAGGGCCACCCCTGACTGCACGCTGATCATGGACAGGTAGTGACCCAGCGAGTCGTGCAGTTCCCTGGCGATCCGCAGCCGCTCCTCACTTGCCCGCCGCAGCGCCGCCTCCTCCCGGATCCTGGCGGCCTCGGCGGCTCGTACCCGGCGGATCCGAACGGCCTCGGCGGCGCCCAGGATCACCAGCGGCCACGCCGCCACGGCCGCGAGCCCCGCAGCCGATGGCGCCGGGCCCCTGCCGAGCAGAGGGTGGATCAAGAGGAAGGTGCCGAACACGGCGATCGCCGCGGCCGCGCCGGCCAGCCGGTGCCCGCAGACCACAGCGGTGAAGTAAGCGATGATCACTGTCAGCCAGATCGGCCCGTCGGGGTACCCGGCCGTCAGGTAGGCCAGCACGATCCCGAACACCACCGCCAGCACGGCGACCGGACGCGCGCGCCGGGCGGCCAGCGCCGCCGCCGAGGCGATGACCAGCGCGGCGGCCCCGGCGTCGAACGGGCGCACGCTCGCGTGGTGCTGGGAGACAAAGTAGGTGGCCACGGTCAGCACCGCGGCCAGCGCCAGCGCCAGCGCAGCATCTGCGGCCAGCCCGGCCCTTCCGGGCCGTGCCTCCGGCCGCCTGGCCCGCTGTCCGCCTGGCCGCACGCTGCCCTCCGGCTTGCTCCGGCCGCGCCCGCCCTGAGCCCGGCCATGGTCTGAGGGTAGGGCAGCGGTGACGTTACCCGCATCGGCCGTGGGGAGCAGCGGCGGGTACCGCGCCAGGAGTAGGCCGGATGCGCCGGTGTTACCCGGCACTGACCCGCCGGGGCCAACCCGCAGCTCCAGGGATGTCTTCTACTTCCCGCGGCGCAGCCGCCGACCCTCGGCTGCGCCCCCCGGCGTACCCCGAAAGCCGCCGCACGCCCGACGACGCACCTCACTCCTGCCAGGAACCATGGCTCCAGGCTGGCACAGCAGCATTCGAGAAGCTGAGGGAGATAAGGATGACGCAGCAGGCCTCTTCGGCGGAACTGATGGGCGGGCGCAGGCCCGCCCGGGGCATGATGACCCGGCTGACTGCCTTCGTCCTGTGCCACCGGCGCTGGATCGTCGGCTTCTGGCTGCTGGCACTGGTCGCCGGCGGCGTCGCGGCGGGGAGGGTGCCGCAGCGGCTTTCGACTGATTTCTCGCTGCCGGGCCAGCCCGGCTACGTGGCCGCGCAGCAGATCATGGGCTTCTACGGCAACGGGGGCCGGGCACCGTCGATCCTGACCGTGACCGTCCCGGCCGGGGAAACGGCGCGCGCAGACCAGGGCAAGATCGCCGCGGCCTTCGGCAAGCTCCGGACCGCGGAACGCCAGCTCCGGATCGTCGATTACGGGGACACCGGTGATCCGGCGTTCATCACCGCTGATGGCCGGACGACCTACGCGCTGCTGTTCGCGCCGCGGCCCAAGGGCTTCAGCTCGTCACTGGAGTCCAAGCAGGCACTGATGATCCTGGCGTCCGCGCTGCCGCCGGGCTACCACACGGCGGCGACCGGGCTGGCTGAGCTGCAGGCCGGCAGCGACACGAAGGGGCCGGGCGTGCTGGCCGAAACGCTGGTCGGCGCGGTCGGGGCGCTCGCCGTGCTGGCCTTCGTGTTCGGGTCCTTGCTGGCCCTGCTGCCCCTGCTGATCGCAGCGGTGTCCATCATGACCACGTTCCTGATCACGCTGGGCCTGACCTACCTCACCAGCGTCTCGTTCGTGGTGGAGTTCTTGATCGCGCTGGTCGGGCTCGGGGTGGCCATCGACTACTCGCTGCTGGTGGTCACCCGGTGGCGCGAGGAACGGGCACGGGGGCAGGACAACACCTCGGCGGTGATCGCCGCGATGAACACCGCCGGCCGGGCAGTGCTGCTCTCCGGGCTGACCGTCGGCATCGGCCTGGTCGCCATGGTCGTGCTCCCGGCGCCCGGGCTGCGCAGCATCGGGCTGGGCGGCATGCTCATCCCGCTGATCTCGGTGGCCGTGACCATCACGTTGTTGCCGGCCATCCTCGGCGGCATCGGCCCGCGGATCGACTGGCCCCGGCTGCGGCGGGAGGACTCCGCCAGCCGCCCGTGGCTAGCCTGGGGCCGGCTGGTGGTCCGGCACCGCGTCGCGGCGGCGGCCGTCGCGGTCGGGGTGCTGGGGTTGCTGATCGTGCCCTTCTTCGGCATGAAGGTGGGAGAAACGTCGCCGGACGCGCTGGCGAAGAACGGCCCGGCGCACGCGGCCTATCAGCAGCTTGTCTCACAGCGCGTACCAAGCGGTGTCCTGACCCCGCTTGAGGTACTCGTCCAGTCCGGTGCCGCCCGGACAGCCCGGCACAAGCTGGCCATGGTGCCGGGTATCGCCACCGTCGCCGGCCCGGCCGCGGCGGACAGCAACCGGTCCGGTACCACGGTGCTCATCGCGATCCCGCGGGAGGCGAACCTGAACAACTCGGCCAGCACCTCGGTAACCGGGGCCAGGAACGCGGTTGCCGGCCTGCCCGGCGTGATCGGGATCGCCGGCGTGGGCGCGATCCAGCTGGACTACGTCCACGCGGTGTACGGGAATTTCCCGCTCATGCTCGCTGTCATCGCCGTGCTCACCCTGGTGCTGCTGACTGGCGCGTTCCGCTCGGTCCTGCTCCCGGTGAAGGCCGTGGTGCTGAACCTCGCCTCGCTGGCCGCCACGTTCGGCGCGATCACCTGGTTCTGGCAGGACGGTCACGGATCCCAGGCAGTGTTCAGCATCCCCGCGACCGGCGCGATCACGTTCTGGGTCCCGCTGATGATCTTCGCTTTCCTGTTCGGGCTGTCCATGGACTACGAGGTGTTCATCCTGTCCCGGATGCGGGAGGAGTATGACCGCACCCGCTCCACCCGCCACGCGGTCGCCGAAGGCCTGGGCCGCACCGGCAGGCTGGTCACCAGCGCCGCGCTGATCTTGTTCCTCGCCTTCGCCTCCCTGGGCTCCGCGCCGAACACCGACATCAAAGTGTTCGCCACGGCGCTCGGCGCAGGCATCCTGCTTGACGCCACCGTGGTGCGCGCGCTCCTGGTCCCGGCGACGGTCGCGCTGTTCGGCCGGTGGAACTGGTGGCTCCCCCGACCGCTCGCCAAGATCCTCCCCGCCCCTAGCCGCCGTGGCCCAGCAGCATGTGCGCCACCCCGTGGACGGTGATGTGCGTCCGGCGCCAGGGGGTGGTGCCCTCTTCATGGAAGATGTGGTCCGCTCTGGCGGTTCCGAGTCACACGCCGCAGGGAATGCCCGGCCCGGAGGTAAACGGCCGGGTGCTGGCCGGATGATCCCGGTCTCGTAGGCGTAGATGACGATCTGGATGCGGTCTCGCAGGCGGAGCTTCATGAGGATCCGCCGGATGTGGCTGCGGACGGTGGCGTCCTCGACCACGAGCCGGGCGGAGATCTCCCCGTTGGACAGGCCGTAGGCGATGAGCTCCAGGACTTCCCGCTCGCGGGGGGTGAGCTGGTCGAGGGGGGCGCGGGCGGGGATTCGCGGTGCTGGCTGGCGGGCCATGCGGTCGATGGCCCGGCGGGTGACCGACGGGGACAGCAGGGCGTCGCCGGCGGCGACGGCGTGCACGGCGGCGATCAGCTCGTCCGGGCGGGCTCGCTTGAGCAGGAATCCGGAGGCGCCGGCGCGCAGGCTGGGGAAGATGTAGTCGTCATCTTCGAAGGTGGTCAGGATCAGCACCTTGGTAGTGGGCACCGTGGCGGTCAGCCGCTCGGTGGCGGCGATGCCGTCCAGGCCCGGCATGCGCACGTCCATCAACACGACATCCGGGCGGAGGCGGCGGGCGGCGTCGATCGCCTGGAGGCCGTCGGCGGCCTGGCCGACGATGGTGATGCCGGCGTCGCTGGCCAGCAGCTCAGCCAGGCCGGCCCGCATGAGCCCGTCATCGTCGGCGATTAGTACCGATGTCACGTCATCGCGCCGTCGTGGGCGTAGGGCAGGTAGGCGTGCAACCGGAATGTCCCGTCCGCCCGCGTCGCGGTGAGGGTCCCGCCCAGGAGGGTGGCTCGCTCTCGCATCCCGATCAGCCCGTGCCCCCCAGGCTGGCTGGCCGGGGCACCGGGTCGCACCGGGTTGGTCACCGCCAGGTCGAGGCCACCGTCGCTGTAGGTCAGCTCGACCAGGGCCTGCCCGGTGCCATGGCGCGCGGCGTTGGTCAGGGCCTCCTGGATGATCCGGTAGGCCGCCTGGTCGGTCACGTGCGAGAGGGGGCGAGGCGGCTGCGGGGGCTTGCGCACGCTGACGGCCAGGCCGGCGCTCCCGTGGTGGGAGATCAGGGTGTCGATGGACGCGATGCCCGCCGGGGCGAGGGGCGCCGCGCCGCGCGAGTCGGCTTCCCGCAGTGAGCTGACGATCTGGTCGACCTCGCCGGCGGTCTGGCGGGCGACGTCCTCGATCGCATCCAGGGCGGCCCGGGCACGCTCGGGGTTGGCGTGGAAGCCGAGCCGGCCGGCGCTGGCCTGCACTGCAATCACGTTGATAGCGTGCCCGGCCGTGTCGTGCAGGTCACGGGCGATCCGGGCGCGTTCCTCGGCGACCGCCAGGCGGCGGTCCCGCTCGGCGTCCCGCTCGGCCCGCCGGGCGCGCTCGGTCAGCTCCGCGATGTGCTCCCGGCCCAGCCGGGTCCGCTCGCCCGCGAACCACGCCACCGCCCACGTCAGCCCGGCGTGGACCAGGTCGCCCCCAGGGAAACCGTCATTGCCGATCCCGCAGCCCGCCACGAACATGGCCAGCCCAGCGACTACGGCGGCGATCTCCCGGCGCTGCCAAGGGCGCCGGGAATCGCGGTTGGCGACAACGAGGTACAAGGCGGCGCCCGGCCCGATCGGCAGGTCGACCTGGTAGCCCAGCCCCGCGAGGACCGAACTGGCGGCCGTGGCGGCCAGGAAGGCTCCCATCGGCGAGCGCCGCCAGAACAGGACCGGCAGGGCCGAGCACGCGGCCAGCGCGCCGCTGAGCGGGTCCAGCTCTTCCCGCTTAACGCCGGTGAAGGGAATGCCGCCGTGCCCGAGCACGATGAGCGTCGCGGCCAGGGCTGCCGTGGCCAGCACGATCGAAGGCAGCGCCGCCTGCGCCCGCCGGCCGGGCCATTGCTCGATCGATGCCATCCTCACCACAGAATCCAGAGGGTAGCCGCACAGCCAGGGGCCGTAAACAGGCGTCAGGCTGATCCCGCTTGCACGAAACGATGAGCGCTCACTGCACGCGTCGCGGACGGGAACTTCCGCCCGCGGGCTGTTTCCCGGGGCACTGGCCGGCTCCTAGCTTTGCCCCATGAACCTGCCTGCCCGCAACCTCGCCGCCCCCGATGGCCAGCGGCGGCCGGCCGCCCGGGGCGCACCCGCTGCCTCCGGGCCGGCCGCCGTCAGCGTCGCCTCGCTGTCCAAGCGGTACGGGGCCGTCACCGCCGTCGCGGACCTGACGTTCGACCTCGCCCCCGGGACGGTGACGGGGTTCCTTGGCCCGAACGGCGCCGGCAAGAGCACGACCTTGCGGATGCTGGTCGGGCTGGCCGAGCCGACCTCCGGCCACGCGCTCGTGCTCGGCCGCCGCTACGCCGACCTCGACGACCCGGCCCGGCGGGTGGGGGCGATGCTCGAATCAGGCGACTTCGATCCCGGCCGCTCCGGGCGCAACCACCTGCGCACCCTGGCCGTGGCGGCGGCCATCCCCGACCGCCGGGTCGAGGAGGTCCTTGGCCTGGTCCGCCTGCAAGACTCCGCGCACCGGAAGGTGCGCGGCTATTCGCTGGGGATGCGCCAGCGCCTCGGCCTGGCCGCGGCCCTGCTCGGCGACCCGGAGATCCTGCTGCTGGATGAGCCGGCCAACGGCCTGGACCCGGCCGGCGTGCGCTGGCTGCGCGACCTGCTGCGCCGGCTCGCCGCCGAGGGCCGGACCATCCTGGTCTCCAGCCACGTGCTGGCCGAGGTCGCCCAGACCGTCCAGACGGCCCTCATCATCAACCACGGACGGCTCGTCGCCACCGTCGCGCCCGCCCAGCTCACCGGCGGGCCGGATGCGCTGGAGGACCTGTACCTGAGCCTGACCGCCGAGGAAACCGCATGACCGCGCTGATCCGCTCCGAGCTGCTCAAGCAGCGCACCACCCGCACCACCGCGCTCCTCGTCCTGTCCATGGCCGGGCTGCTGGCGCTGGTTGTCTTGCTGCACGCCCTCAGCCTGAAGCCAGCGAACCTCACCCCGCGAGACGGCCAGCTCAAGGTCCTGGGCTGGGGCACCGGGATCGGGACCCTGTTCGCCGCGCTCCTGGGGGCGCTCGCCCTGACCGCGGAATTCCGCCACGGGACCATCCGCCCCACGCTGCTGGTGACTCCCAGGCGCGAGCGGGTTGTCGTCGCCAAGCTGGCCGCCAGCGTCCTGGCCGGCCTGGCTGCAGGCATTCTCGCCGAGGGCTTCGCCGCCGCGCTGGAAACCGCGGGCCTGGCCGCCCGGGGCATCCCCATCAGCTTCACCGGCGGCGACGTTGCCCGGCTGCTCGGCGGCGGCACGCTCGCCGCGGGACTGTTCGCGGCCATCGGCGTCGGCATCGGCGCCGCCGTCCGCAACCAGGTCGTCACCATCACCGGCCTGTGCATCTGGAGCCTGCTGATCGAGACCATCGTCATCGGCAACGTCCCCGCCGCGGGCAAGTTCACCCCCGGCGCGGCGGCCGGGGCGATCGCGGGCGCGGTTCAAAACCAGGCCCCATCCCAGCTCATCGGCCTCGCGCCCGGCCTCCTGCTGCTGGCCGGCTACGCCCTGGCCGCCGCCGGGCTGGGCGCCCGGGCCATCACCCGCCGCGACATCACCTGAGACAGGACACCAGACAGTGACCCAGCCCCGCCCGGAACCAGCCCGTGAGCCCGTCCCGCCCGGCAGCGACTCACCGCCCCCGGGACCCAGCCGTAAGCCAGCGATCGTCATCGCCATCGTCGTCGCCGCCCTCCTGATCGCCCTCGTCACCTTGCACCTCACCGGGGTCATGGGCGCAGCCTCCCACTAACCCCCTGGCTTCGGAAGCTTCGGGGTCATCACGGTCCGCTAGCGTGCCCGGGCAGGGAGCAGGATAAGGGCGACGAGGGCTGCGGCCAGGGCGGGCAGGTGCGCGGTGACGGCAGCGATACGAGCGGTGTAGCCCTGCGAGATCATGGTGCCCATGATCGCGACGCCGAAGGCGGCGCCGACCAGGCGAGCGGTGTCGTTCATCGCTGAGCGGGGTACATCTCGTCGCTAGCCCCAGGGTCAGCCCGCATCCCTGCCAGCTCCCTGGTGAGACGATGACGTTTCAGTGAAGGCCCCGGACCGCTCGCGGCGGCGGTCCTGAGCCAGGGCAAACCGATGCAGTCCGGCATTCCAGCCTGCTGCTTGGCGGCGATGCCGGCGATGTCCGCTATCCCCATTACCTGATCAACGGCCGGGTCCGGACCGCGCCGCGCGCGTTCACCGCCCGGCCCGGGCAGTGGGCGCGGATCCGGTGTCGGAACGTAGGTGATATCCCGACCATCTTGAGGCCAGGCTTACTGGCGGAGAAGTCGCGGTTCACAAGGTCCGGGATCGGGCTGGCCTGTCCGTCCTGTTCGGTCAGTGACCGGCACCGCGGCTTCGGCTGGCATGGCTCCAGGCCCAGTTCGCGCATGATGCCGCGCACGGTCTCGTCATCTACCTGCTCGCCGCCGCGGACCAGGGCCGCATGCACGCGCCGGTAACCGTATTCCCCGTTATTCGCGTCAAATAGTGCCTTGACCTTGATTTTGAGCAGCTCGTGTCTTTTTGCGGCCGCACTCTGCGGCCGAGACCTCCAGTCGTAGTATCCGGATTTCGAGATTTCCAGCCATTCGCACATCTAGACGACACTTGGAGAGCATGCCTCACCCGCACTACCTGGGCAATCGGCAGCGAGTTATCGACCGCCTTCTTGGCGGCCTGCTCCTTGAACTCGGTCGTGTATTGTTTCGGTTTCCTCGGCACTCGTTCCCCGTTCCTTTCCGAATGAGATCTTATTGGATCCCTGTCCGGCAAGTTATTGGCACCTCAGACACCGTGATGGTGCTGCCCGGGCAGCAGGTGGCCTGCGACTTCGACGCCGACAACCCCGGCCAGTGGATGACCCACTGCCACAATCTCTACCACGCCACGGAATCAGGCATGATGGCCGTCCTCGGCTATCAAGCCTGAATCGTCATCGCGGCAGCCGGAGCTTCTTGAGGGCGAGCGCGTTGACCGCGACGATGAGGCTGGACCCGGACATGGTCAGGGCGGCGATCTCAGGCCGGAGCACCAGCCCCAACGCGGGCACGAAGACCCCGGCGGCGATGGGCAAGGCGATGGCGTTGTAGCCGATTGCCCAGCCGAGGTTCTGGCGCATCTTGCGCAGGGTCCCCCGGCCGATGGCCAGCGCCGTGGCCACGTCCAGCGGGTCGGAGCGCATGAGCACCACGTCAGCGGTCTCGATGGCCACGTCGGTGCCGGCGCCGATCGCGATGCCCAGGTCGGCCCGGGCGAGGGCAGGGGCGTCGTTGACCCCGTCGCCGACCATGGCGACCTTGCGCCCGCCCAGCTGCAGCCCGGCGATAGTGGCGGCCTTGTCGCCGGGCAGCACGTCGGCGATCACCGTGCCGATGCCGAGCTGGTCGGCGATGCGGCGCGCGGTGGCCTCGTTGTCCCCGGTTAGCATGATCACCTCCACGCCGGCCCGGCGCAGCGCGGCGACCGCCGCCGCCGATGTCTCCCGGGGGGCGTCGGCGATCCCGATCAGCCCGGCGGCCTGGCCGTCCACGGCGACGATCACGGCAGTGCGGCCGCCGGCCGCGATCTCGTCCCGGCGGGCCGCCAGGTCACCGAGGCTCACGCCTTCGGTTTCCATAAGGCGGCGGTTGCCCACGGCGACCGTTCGGCCGTCCACGTGAGCGACCGCCCCGTGGCCCGGGACGTTCTCGAACCCGGCCGCGGACGGCGTGTCCAGGCCTCGCCCCACGGCATGAGCGACGATGGCCTGGGCCAGCGGATGCTCGGACTCCCGCTCGACCGCGGCGGCCATCCGCAGCAGCTCATCCTCGTTCAGGCCGCCTGTAGCGATGACATCGGTGACCTCCGGCTCGCCCTTGGTGAGGGTGCCGGTCTTGTCCATGACGACGGCCTGGACGCGGGCGGCGGTCTCCAGCGCCATCGCGTTCTTGAACAGCACCCCCCGCTTCGCGCCCAGCCCCGTGCCGACCATGATCGCGGTCGGGGTCGCCAGGCCGAGAGCGTCCGGGCAGGTGATGACCACCACGGTGATGGCGAACAGCACCGCGTCGCTGACCGGGCGGCTGCTGGCGGCCAGCCACACGGCCAGGGTCAGCCCGCCGCCGGCCAGCGCCACCAGCACCAGCCAGAACGCGGCCCGGTCGGCCAGCCGCTGCCCGGGGGCCTTGGAGTTCTGCGCCTCCTGGACGAGCTTGACGATCTGCGCCAGCGCGCTGTCGGCGCCCACCCTGGTCGCCCGCACCCGCAGCGTCCCGTTGGCGTTGATGGTCGCCCCGGTGACCAGGGAGCCGGGCGCCTTGTGCACCGGCAGGCTCTCCCCGGTCACCATCGACTCATCGACGTCGGACTCGCCTTCCTCCACCATGCCGTCGGCCGCGATCTTGGCGCCGGGCCGCACCAGCAGCAGGTCTCCTTCTTTCACCTCGGCGGTGGGGATCTCCGCCTCCTGGCCGCCGCGGATGACGACCGCCCGCGGCGGGGCCAGGTCCAGCAGGGCGCGGATCGCGTCGTTGGCCCCGCCCCGCGCGCGCATCTCGAACCAGTGGCCCAGCAGGACGAACGAGGCCAGCACCGTGGCCGCCTCGTAGAACACGTCCCCGCCGCCAGTGAAGGTGACGTACAGGGAGTACAGCCAGCCCGAGCCGACCGCCACCGCGACCAGCACCATCATGTCCAGGGTGCCGGCTCGCAGCGCCCGCACCGCGCCGTCGAAGAAGATCCACGAGGAGTAGAAGATCACCGGCAGGCTCAGCAGCAGCTCCCACACGTCCACCCGCAGCCCGAACGGCACCGGCGCGTGCAGGCCCAGCACGTCAGTGCCGACCGGCGACCAGGCCAGCACCGCGGCCGCGAACACCGCCGCCACCACGAACCGGTTGCGCATGTCGGCCACCATCGCCGCCATGGACATCTCGCCGTGGCCGCCATGGCCCATAGCCTCATGCGGCGACCGCGCCGACGGTGCCCCGTGTCCGGCCGCCGGAGCCATTGCGGCCTCCTGCGCGGGGGCGTGCGGCTCGGCCATCGGGTCGCACACGCGGGCGGGCACCGACTGGCCGGCGCAGTGGTAGCCGCACTCGGTCACCCAGCCGCGCAGCTGCGCCACCGACGTCTGCCCCGGGTCGAACACCACCGTGGCCGCCTGCGCCACCGGGTTAACCTCCACCGCCACCACTCCGGGACGAGTGCCCAGCACGGCTGCCACGACGTTCTGCTCCGACGCCCACTGCAGGCCGCGCACGTCCAGCACCACGCTGGCGCGCTCCGCGGCAGACTCGGCCATCACCGTCCGCTTCCTCCCCTGGTTCGCCGCCCGGAGTCAACCGATCCTCCTCCGCTGCGTTCCGGCCGCTCCAGCCGGCAGCGTACCGGCGATTTCCACACCCGGTGGTTACCGAGGGCGGATGGGCTGGCTATCCCGGATGTCGGGTGGCGCCGCTCCGTGCAGGCGCGGCGGCACCGGGGACCGGGGGTGCGGGGCCCAGCTTGCCGCTATCCGTGATTCGCCTGGCCGGCCGCCATGGGGTGCCCGGCCTGGCCGGCGTCGTAGGCGGCGGCGCAGCCTTCTGAGCAGAAGTACACGGTGTCCGGGTCGGCGCTGCGGCGGGCGGCGGCGGTGGCGCGGTCCACCGTCATGCCACACACGGGGTCAGTGACGGAGCCGCCGTTGTGGCGTTCCTCATCGTTGTGGTGGTCTTCGTCGGAATGGTGGCCTGTCCCGGCCGGGCCTGCTTCGGCAGGCGCGGCGGGCGTTTCGACCTGCGGTTCGGTGTCGGCGGGGGCGGCGGGCGGGAGTGGCGCTGGGTGGTAGCGGTGCAGCCGGTTGGCGTTGGCGACGACTGACAGCGACGACAGCGCCATCGCGGCGGCGGCGATGACGGGGGACAGCCGGATCCCGGCGAACGGGTACAGGATGCCGGCCGCGACGGGGATGCCGATGGCGTTGTAGCCGAGGGCGAACAGCAGGTTCTGCCGGATGTTGCGCATGGTGGCCCGGGACAGGGAGATGGCGGTGACCACCCCGGCCAGGGAGCCGGAGATGAGGGTGATGTCGGCGGCCTCGATCGCGACGTCGGTGCCGGTGCCGATGGCCAGGCCGACGTCGGCCGCGGCCAGGGCAGGGGCGTCGTTGATCCCGTCGCCGGCCATGCCGACCGTGCGGCCACCGGCCTGCAGGCGGCGGACCTCGCCGGCCTTGTGCTCGGGCAGCACCTCGGCCAGCACCCGGCTGACCCCGGCCTGGCGGGCGATCGCGGCCGCGGTCCGGGCGTTGTCGCCGGTGAGCATGACCACGTCGATGCCATGGGCGCGGAGGCCAGTGAGTGCCTCCGGCGTGGTCTTCTTCACGGGGTCGGCGATGGCGAGGATTCCCGCCAGCTGGCTGTCGACACCGACGAAGACGACTGTTGCACCCTCGGTGCG